>DLFZ01000176.1:0-305 GCA_002482435.1 Christensenella sp. UBA7707 | reverse complement strand
TGGGCAAAAGCACGTTAGGTACCTTTACGCCGACGCTGTTTTGAAAATTCGCCATAAAACGCCTCCGAACAGGTATTGATGATAATTGGATTGTTCCTTTTCCGGGTGTTTTGCAAACCGCCGCTTGGGCGGAAAAGATACATTTTGCTATGAAAAGAAAAGCGCCGTAGCTTTCCATTATTGTACAGCACGGCGCGGGAAGGGTCAATGTGCGAGGGCATAATATACAAAATTTTTTTTAGGCGGCATTACTTATTTTGCATAACGTTATTACGGCGTCACGGTAACTTCTATGTCGCGGCTAA
>DLFZ01000068.1:1588-13860 GCA_002482435.1 Christensenella sp. UBA7707 | reverse complement strand
AGCGAGTGGTTTTCGTTATACAAGAAGAAAGCTGGTGTTAAACCAGCTTTTTTGATATAACAAAAGAAGCTTCCTTTCATTTTTCAAGGCGCTTAAGGCAGGGCTTCTCACGGGGCGGAACAAAACGAATCCGGCTGTTTTGTTTTTGCATCCGGGTATACGTGCACATTCACGCTTTTGAGGCACCTGCGCATCCCAAATGAATTTCACTTTTCCGAACAAACCCGTTAGACCGCAAAATTTTATGCATTGGAGGCATTTATGCTCGAACTACCGGAAAGCCACGTTTTTTCCGCACAGCTCAACGGCGTACTCGCCGGAAAAACCATCGTTTCCTGCACCGCAAATTCCACACCGCACGGCTTTGCCTTCTTCGCGGGCGATCCCGCGCTGTATCCCATGATGCTTGACGGCAGGCTCGTAAACAGCGTTTCCGCCTCAGGCGGGCTCATCGAATTTGACCTTGGCGAGCTTGCGCTCACCTTGGGCGACGGCGTAACGCCAAAATACTTTCGTGCGGGCGAAAAGCTGCCCGCAAAGCACCAGCTTCTGTTGACGTTTGACGACGGGGCGTCCATTGCCTGCACCATTCAGATGTATGGCGGCATGTATGCCTTTGTGAAAAGCGAATACAAAAACTTTTACTACCTTGTTACCAAAGAAAAACCCTCTCCGCTCACAAACACGTTTGACCGCGCGTACTTTGAAGCCCTTCTTTCCTCCAACAAGCAGACGTTAAGCGTTAAGGCGTTTCTTGCAACCGAGCAGCGCATCCCGGGGCTTGGCAACGGCGTTTTGCAGGATATTCTGTTTTACGCGCGGCTTCGCCCCAAAACAAAGGTCACCACGCTTTCCTCCGCACAGAAGGATGAGCTTTTTACAAGCATAAAAACCACGCTCTTAAAAATGACCGAGCAGGGCGGGCGTGATACGGAGCGCGACGTATTTGGCGTTCCCGGCGGCTACAAAACAACGCTCTCCAACAAAACCTGGCAGTACCAATGCCCGCGCTGCGGAGGTACGATTGTACGTGAGGCGTATTTGGGCGGCAATGTTTACTACTGTGCAGGCTGTCAAGAATAGCCCCTAATTTTACGGAGGTTCTATGCAAATCGTCAACATGAAAACACTCAGCAAACACCAGCTTGAGCAGGCCGCAGAAATTCTCTTTTTAAGCCTGCCCGACGGCTGGCCGACGCTTGAAGAGGCGCGCGCGGAAATCAAGGAGCGCCTTATTCCCGAAAACACGCTGCTCGCGGCGGTAGAAAACGAAACAGTGCTTGGCTTTGGCGGTATTTTACCTTCTTACGGTGGAAATCTTGCCGAGCTTCACCCGCTTGCAGTGCGCTCGGATACGCGCGGCAAAGGCATAGGAACGGCGCTCGTGCATGCGCTTGAGGACGCGGCGCGCCAAAGGGGTGCCTTTACTCTTTGGATGGGTGCGGATGACGAAAAGGAAGGCGGCGAAACTTCGCTTGCCAATGTGGATTTGTTTGACGACCTGCCCGCGCGCTTAAAAGACTTCCAGCCCGGAACGCACCAAAGCGCGTTTTATTTAAAACTCGGCTACAAGATCATCGGCGTAATGCCGGATGCAAACGGCAAAGGAAAGCCCGACATCTACTTGGGCAAACGGCTTGTTTAAGCACGAGGGGGAGCCGAAATACATGGGCAATTATATCATGGATTTGAGAAAGCTCGTGGGGCACAGGCCGCTTTTGCAGTGCGGCGCCAGTGTAATCGTAGAAAACGAGAAAGGCGAGCTTTTGCTCCAGCTTCGCGCGGACAATGGCTGCTGGGCGTATTCCGGCGGCTCGGTAGAGCCGGACGAGGAGGTCATGGAGGCTGCCCGACGCGAGCTTTTTGAGGAAACGGGGCTTAACGCACTTTCCCTTACGCTCTACGGTGTGTTTTCGGGAGCAGATATGCACTACATCTACCCAAACGGCGACGAGGTATCCAATATCGACATCGTTTATGTATGCAAAAGCTATCGCGGCACGCTTTCGCCGCAGGCGGGCGAGGTAAAGGAGCTTCGCTTTTTCCCACCCGAATCGCTACCCCAAAACCTTTCACCTCCCAATGCGCGCGCCCTGCGCCAATATGTGAGCGAGCGCCTGCATGCCAAAACCGACATAGATGTGGCGCAAAGGTAAGCGGGTTATTGTTGCAAAACAAAATGTCACACCTTTCGGTGCGGCACCACATTGTCAAACGGGGAATTGTCAAAGGCAGTCACTCCTTGATTTCCATTCCGGCTTCGGTGGAATGTACGCCGAAACGGATGAAAGCCGTAGGTTTTCGCACTTCTCAGGCGTTGACAGCCGCATGCGGAGCATGCAGGCAACGCGTGCAAACCTCAAAAAAGTGACGCAAGGCACTTTTTTGAAAAGCAAAAAAACCGCACCAAACGGTGCGGTTTTTTATGTTCACGGTGTTTAGCCGACGAACTCCTGCGTCCAGTAGTTGCCGCTCGCAACGTACCCTACGCCGATGGTGGTGTAGTTCGCGTTGAGGATGTTCGCCCTATGGCCTTCGGAATTCATCCAGGCGTTCACAACGGCTTCCGGCGTGGCATAACCTTTTGCAATGTTTTCGCCCGCAGTGCGGTACGAAATGCCGAAGGTTTTCATCATGTCAAACGGAGAACCGTAGGTGGGGCTGGTGTGCGAGAAGTAGTTGTTGTCGTGCATGTCCTGCGACTTCAGCCTTGCCACGTCCGAAAGCTTAGAGCTCAGCGTGAGGGGGTTCAAGCCGTAGGCCGCGCGCTGCTCGTTCACAAGCTCGACGACCTGTTTCTCATAGGAAAGGTTGTCCGCATCGGAAGAAGGCTCGGGCTTTTTCGTGGCCGTGGGCGCTTCGGTCGCGGCGGGCGTTTCAACGGGCTTTGCCGTTGCAACGGGTGTTGCCGTTACCACGGGAGTCGCGGTGGGCTTCGCCGTTGCGGTTACCGCAGGGGTTGCGGTGGGCTTCGCCGTCACGGCAGGCGTTGATGTTACGGGTGCTTTTACACAGTTGCCGTTGGTGATGAGCTGCTTCAAAAGGTCATTCAGCATGGAGCTGAATTTGGAGTTGTTGCAGTTCGCACCGGAAATTACGACGTTGGAAACAGTACCCGCGTTTGCGTTGCCGGAAAGCTGTGTTTTCACCGCTTCGAGCGCTGCATTAAGATCGGTAGAGGTCACACTTTCAACGGCGTTCGTGTTGCCTCCATTGGCCGCACTGCCTTTTTTATCAGCGGCAGCAGCCTGCGTGCAGGCTTTGTTCAGAGCGTTTTCGCACAGCGCCGCACGGTTCAAGATCGTGCTAAGCTGGTCTGACGAGCAAGTCACGCCGTTTACTGCGACGGAATCGCCACAGTCGGGCAAAGTGGAAACAAGCTTGATGCCCGCAACATTGCTTCCGCAATTTCCAAGCGCATCATACAGGCTGTTTGAGATACCCAAAACGTTGCTTTGCGCATTTGCGTATTCCAAACAATTTGTTGCGGCGGGTGCGGCGTAGGCAACCGAGGAAACTCCCAGGAGAAGTACTGCGGCTAAAACCGCGATGATTTTTTTCTTCATGGTTTTCACCTCCTGTTGCACATTGTAAGGGGTCAGGCTGCGAAAAAAAAGCTGTAAATGCTTCCACTCATGGCTGTAATAGGCAAAAATCAGGTGTTATAAAATGCCGCAAAGGCAGATTCAGGAAATTCTCTTGTGTAAAAAAGCTTCATCTCGCTTTTTGTACCTTTTTAACGTCACGGCGCAGAGTTTTTACCCGCACCAAAAAGCGTGTTCTCCCATATCCTTCCTTCTGGCTCCTGAAAAGCGACGCTTAGCACCAACTTAAAATCCAGCACTTTCACGCATTTTTCCTTACAAGCATAACACAAAGCTTTTCCGATTGCATTGTAAATTTATTCATATTGGCCGTTTTTGTATCAAGGCTGAAATTTTGTTGCCGTTTTTGACGCAGTTCCGACAGAATCTTAACAAATCCTGAAGATTTCAGTGCAAAAGTAAGAGGAAAATCTTTCTTTTTTCATAATTTTGAAAAACAATGCATAGAATTTCCTCCAATTATGTATAATTTTTCTTTTGTGTTTTACTTTCCTTATTATATGAACATTATAGGAACGGCGTTTGATTTGCCGCGTAAAACACAAAAAGCAACCCGCAAACGGCGAATCGACGCGGCAAGCGGGCACAAAAGCAAGTATTCACCTTTAGCCGCAATTCGGCTTTTTGACATTTTCGTCGTAAGGCAGCAAAAACTCTACAATTCCCGAGGCATACGGCGCAATGTCGTACTGCTGATAATAAACGACAACGCCCTGCGGTGTAATGTAAAAGCTGTTGGGGTTAAAATTCTGTACGATTAACTTTTTGTAATCCTCAAAATAGATGCCGGGGTTTTCGGCCATGTTCTTTTCCGCCTGTTCGATGATGCGTTCGGTTACATACCGCTGATAATCCGTGCCTTGCTTAAAAAAGCTCGAAAGCGGCACGCGCCATCCGGTATTCAAATCCCATGTTTCCGAGCCGCGCACGGTGATGCCGTGCGCGCCGCCCGTATACTCGTACCGGTCGTGATAATAGCTCAAATGACAGGATTTGTTGTAAGTAACGGTATAGTTCAGCACCGCTTCGTACGGGTGAAACGGGAAGCCGTTGATTTGTGAATACCTATAATCGCGGATGGCTTGCCTGTAAAGCGTGTTGGAGGAATGGTTGAGAAAGCTCCCTACTTCCATGCGGATGCTCGAGTTGATGCGAAGCTCTGCCATTCGGTTGTTCGTAAGCTCCACGTCAAAGTATTCCGTGGACACGCGGATCATGGTAACGCCTTTAAAAGAAAGGCTGCGGTTTGTTGTTTGCGCGATGATTTTTGCGCGCTCATTCATTGAAAGTTCCATTCGGATCCCTCCCCTGTATGCTATGCGGCAGGAATTCCAAACGACACGGACAAAAATATGGCATTTTCCACAATCGTTCACCGGATCGCCGTGTTTAATATGTTGAATTTTAGCCATATGTCTAATACAATATAAACAATGGGATGCGGTCGATTAAACATCGACACCGCCTTTTCTGAAAAGCAATTCACGCGGCCGTACGGACGCACAAGGAGGATTTATGGATAACAGCAACGATAGGCGCGTACGCAAAACAAAAGCCCTGATCCGCCAATCGCTGACACAGCTTTTGAGCGTTAAGGAGCTCAACGATATCTCCGTCAGCGAACTGACCAAGCTTTCCGACATCAGCCGCGGCACTTTCTACTTGCATTATAAGAATGTTTTCGACCTTTTTGAGCAGACGGAAAACGAGCTGGTGGCGGATGTATGCGCCATCATCTCAGATCTGCGCGGCCAAGCGCAATGGCCATCCGCTTCCGCTTTGCTCGACTTGTTCCGCTACGTCGCAACAAACGCGGACTTTTTTGCCGCAATGCTTCGCGTAAAGGAAACGGGATTTTTCAAAAAGCTTACCGAGCAGCTCAAACCTCAGACCATGGAGGATTGGACGGCGCTTTTACCGGGAGCCGACGAAAACATGTTTGAATACTGCTACGCATTTGTTGCAAACGGCTGCACGGCGCTTGTAAAACAATGGTTCCTATCCGGCATGAAGGAATCCCCTATGGTAATGGCGCATTTCGCCCACCAGCTTACCGAGCATCTTTTTGTTACCGCAGCGCAAATTAAAAATCCTTCGTAATGCACGCAAAGAGGAGGGCGTTGCCCTCCTCTTTTTTTTAATTAAATTCAAGCTTTCTTTAGAACGCCAGCACAACGCCGCCCTCGTTTGCATATACGGAGCTGGCGCAGCCGGTGGGCAGCACAAGTACCTCGCTGAAACGGTAGCGCTCGCCGATGATATCCGCAAGCTTTTGGGCAAGTGGCAAATTGTTGCAATGCGTGATTACGGCGCTTTCGCCTTCGGTGGGCTTGCCGCTTTGCTCTACCGTATCCGCGAGCTTTTGAAGCACCTGCTTTTCGCCGCGTGCGTGGGAGAAAAGCGCAATGTTGCCGTCGCCGTCGGCACCCATTAAAAGCCGTATGCCCAAAATGGACACAAGCCGCTCCGTAATGCGGTGAAGCCGGCCATTCTTTTGCAAATTGGTGAGGTTTTCAAGGACGAAGTAGGTTTTCATTTCCTTAATGAATTTTTCCATTGCCGGTATGATGTTGGCACGCTCCATGCCCTGCTGAATCAAGCGGTAAAGCTTTCGAACCACAAGCGCCTCGCCTGCGGTCGCGCTTTTCGAATCGAACACATGCGTAACGGCCCCCTCCGCCTCCGCAAGCTCCTTGCCCGTCATGGCGCTTGCGTAGGAGCCGGAAAGATTGCCTGAAACCGTAACCGCATAGGACTCCTTCGCTTGCACAAAGGCATCCTTGTACATGCCCGGCGGCGGGCAGGAAGAGGTTATTTTTTGCGCAGCTCTCATGTCCGCAAGGAAGCTGTTCATATCCAGCGTGCCGTCATCCTCGTAGGTTTTGCCGTCCAAATGTAAAAAGAGGGGGATGATTTTCGCGTTATACAGCGCGCAGAGCTGGTCGCTCAGATCGCTCAGACTATCGGCAATGATTTTAACGGACATATGTCTACCTCGTTCATCAATGTTCCACAATTAACTAATTGTATTATATTGCATTTTGAAAGTCCCCGCAAGAAAACGAATGTGAAACCTTTGTGTAAAGCGCGTGGTTTGGGGCCAAACGAAAAGGCCGGCGCGCCCTCGCCGGCCTTTTCTTTATGATGCGACATGCCCTTTGCCGCATACGCAATGCTGCGGTAATTGAAATCCTTTGTGTTTTTCTTAAGCCTCCTGCGGTTCAAACGCCCGCTTCCAAGCCTCGCTGCCCACGCCGATTTCGCGCTCGTCAATGGCCGCGCCTTGATGCAGGGTATAGTGCTTGGTACAGCGGAACACATAACGCGAGCCGAGGAGCACGATGGGTACGTTGAAGTACACGATGAGAATGTTTCCAAGGTCGCTCAAAAGCCACAAATTGTCGAGCTGCAGCCCCGCAAGGTTTGTAAACAGCCCAAATGTGAGCACGAGCAGGCACACGAGGCGAATGGCGTTGATGAAGCCCTTGTTCTTGCTGATGCGGTTCGCGGAAATTTCCGAAAAGCTGATAAAGCTAATGACGCAGGTATAGGCAAACAGAAAGAAGCAGAACGATATGATCAACATTGAGGCTGTATCAAGCCACCCCACGGGTGAAAGCGCCTGTGCCGAAGCGAGGTATTTTGGCAACCTGTCAAGCGCCATCCACGCTTCGCCGCCATCGCCTGACCATTGATGTGCCATTACAACCACAAAGCCCGTAAGCGTACAAAGCACCAGCGTGTCAAAAAACACCCCGAGCGATTCCGCAAGCCCCTGCTTGCTCGGGTGATCGGTATCAGCAGTAGCGGCCGCCATGGTGAGCGTGCCCTGACCCGCTTCGTTTGACATGAGGCCGCGCTTCACGCCCTGCGAAAGCACCGTGCCGAATGCACCGCCAAACAGCGCTTCCGGCGTGAACATACCTGAGAAAACGGTTTGAAAGAAATAGCCGATCTTATCGAAGTTCAAAACCACCAAAAGAAGCGTAACGCACAGGTACACAACCGACATCAGCGGCACAAGCTTGTTGGATACCTCCGACGCTTTCTTGATGCCGCCAAACGCGATTGCGGCGGTAACGAGGATTACGATGACCGTAAGCACGATGTAAAACGGGGAGTTCGACGCAAGCGTGCTGCCGGTAACGGCTTCCACCATGCCGCCTACGCCCGTTACAGTGTTAAACCCGGCGCTTGGCAAGCAGAAAAGCGCGTAGATGATGTAAACCGCCGACAGAACGTTTCCCACCCATGCGCGGTTGCCCAAAAGCTTGCGCCCGTAAAACGGCAGACCACCTATGTATTCCCCTTCTTTTTTCTCTTTAAAGACCTGCGCAAGCACGGCTTCCGCGTAGGCCGTGGCCATGCCGAAAAACGCGCTGATCCACATCCATACAAGCGCGCCCGGGCCGCCCACGCTGATTGCGCCTGTAACGCCTACAATTTTGCCCGGCCCAATGCGCATGGCATTGCTGAGCAAAAACGAAGCAAGCGGCGACAGACCCGTTTTTTGAGAATGCTTCTCCGCAAGCTCTTTTACGGTTTTGCGAAAGCCCCTTACCTGAATAAAACCGGTTTTGATCGTGAAGAAAATACCCGTTCCCACCAGAAGAATGATGGCGAGCGACAACTTGCCAAGCACCGGAATGTTCGCGTACCAAGCATAATTTGTGGGAAACTCCCACAGAAAGTCGGACACCGGCCCGATGAATTTGAATACGGCATTGATGGACTCAAAAATCCCCTGCATACCTTTCCTCCCAACGCATTCTTGCACAAACGCTGCCGACGCAAAGCGTCACTTTGCTTCATGCATATCCTACCAGCATTGTATTCGTTTATTTTTGCGTTTAAAATATGGAAAGTTGCTTGAAATATTGCAAAAAGTGCTTTATGATGTGGTGCAGGAGGCGAGAACATGGCACACGAGCAGCTTTCGGAAAAACGCGGCTATTTAAACGAGGATTTCCGCCTGTTCCATATCCGCGACAGGCGTGCGCTCGATGTGGATTACCACTACCACGAGTTTGACAAGATCGTGGTGTTTTTAAGCGGCAAGGTAACATACTTGATGGAGGGAAAGTCCTACTTTCTTTCGCCGTACGATATTCTACTCGTCAGCCGCGACCAGATCCACCGCCCCATCATCGATACTTCGGAGCCCTATGAGCGCATTGTGCTTTGGATGAACACCGAGTATCTTCGTGCGCACAGCACGCCCGACAGCGATCTTTTGCGCTGTTTTCGCCTTGCGCGCGAACGCGGTTTTGCGCTGCTGCGGCTCGAAGCGGGCGAGCGCTTTTCCCTGATGCGCTTCCTAAAAGAAACGGAGGACTCGCTCAACTCGCGAGAATTCGCGCACGAGCTTCTTTCGCGCGTATGCTTTTTACACTTTCTCATTGAACTTAACCGCATCGCCTACAGCGACCAGACCTCCCTTAAGACCGATGCCTACCGCAGCGACCCGCGCCTGAACGACATCATCGCCTACATCAACGCCAATTTGGAAAGCGACCTTTCGCTGGATGCGCTTTGCACGAAGTTCTTCATCAGCAAATCATACTTGATGCACCGCTTCAAGGAGCTTGCAGGTTGCACGGCGCATAGCTACATTCGCCAAAAAAGACTGATGCGCGCCAGTGAGCTGATCCGCTCCGGCACAGCGATAACCGAGGCTTGCTCGCGCTCGGGCTTCGGCGATTATTCCGCGTTTCTCAAGGCGTTCAAGCACATGTTCGGCTGCGTACCAAGCGAGCTCCCATAGGACGTATTCAAAAACGAAACGGCAGCTTTCGTGGCAAAAGAAAAAACCCGTTCAACCTTACGGTTGAACGGGTTTGATTTTATGGTTAAGAACGGAACGGAACGCGAGGGGAAAAACGTTTTTCACAAGCGCGTACTTTGCGCCAAACGGAAAACGGAGGTTATACGTTAAGCGTCATCAGAAGAATCGCGTCGTGAAGTTCCGCCTCGTCGAGCACCTCTTCGGTAAGTACGGTACCCTTTGCTGCGAAGAACTCGCCGTCGTCGCTGCCGACGTCGTTCTGGAGCGTTTTGCCGAGAAGGAACTGCTTGGATTCCTGGTTCACACGGCTGGTGCGCGGCGCTTCATCGGCGTTCTGATCGATAAACACCACGTTGCCGGCGAGTGAGGCCACCTGCGCAAGCGCAAACTCCGCGCCGTTGTCAAGGTTGATCACGCTGATCAAGCCGGTTTTTTCGTCAAAGGCAAAATCCTTTACGGTGCCCAGAATGTTACCGGTGCTTGAAAGAACCGTAGAACCGAGCATGAAAAAGCCCTTTTCAATGGTCCTGAGGATCTCGGCAGATTCATAAAGCTTCTTTGCGTTTTCCACCGTGCCGGTTACAACGTAGTTGACGCCGATGCCTACCACGTCGCCCAGATTGATCGCCCGAAACTCATAACCTGCGCTGTTTTTCAAAATAAGATACTCCGCGCTCTTTGCACTGGCGTTGATCATGATATCCTGCACGATACCGCTCTCGCGGCCCTCTTTGATACCCATGACCTTCAGGCCAAGCACTTCCGACGACTTTTTCATGTTCCATTCCTCCTACGTTGCTCTCTATATCATAATACATAAATACAGAATTTGTAAGTATCTGTCTGAAAAAAACGAATTATTTTATGATTTCGCTCGTACCCATGAGTACCGTTCCCTGTATGGCACGGAAATGGTCGTGTGAAATGAGCTCACTAGAGTATACGGCGCCACCCTTCAGGTAATGGCGGTATACCATAACCTCATAGCCCGGCCTGCTTTTGACCTGAGTTTTGCTTACGCCGACGGCAAGCTTGTCGGTATAGATGACCTGTGGTGAAGGCGTGTTCGTTTGATTGACGATGCGGTTTTCGATTACGATTTCAACGCCTTCTTCCAAAGGTTGTCCGTAAATTTCCACAGAAACGACAAGATCCTTCAGTTCCGCCGCGATGTACATCGGATGTTCAGAGCGGTTTCTGATTTTGAGATCCTTGTTGTTCCAGTTAAGCGTCGCATCTAGGCCAACGGGCAGATAGTCGGAGGGCCATGTGTGGTGAACGCGTTCCACGATTTCCATATCCGCAAGAAGAGCGGCATTGTAAAGCGTGCCCGCAAGCTGGCAGATACCCCCGCCCACATCGTCGGTCAGCTGCCCATCCACAATGGCCGGAGCGATCGTAAAGCCTTTTTCCGCGGTGCGTTGGCCCACAAGGTCGTTGAGCGAAAGCGTTTCACCCGGCTGCAGCACAAGCCCATTCACCGCCTTGCACATGAGGTCTATGTTGATGTTGCGGTTTTCGCTGCTCGTAGCGTTAGTCTGATATTGTGCAATGAGCACGGTATTTTTTTCAAGCTCTTCCACCGTAACCACGGGAGCGATGGTCTCCATATAGTCTCCGCTTACCGCAAACTGCGAATCGTCGCCGGCAAGAATGCGGCTTTCAAGCGTGCTGCAAACAGCCTCCGTATAAGCGGCGATGCCGGCTTGCTCGGGCGCGTAGGAAAATGCGCGGCTCTCAGGGTCAAAGGTCACGGAAGCGTTTACCACGGGCGTTGCGTTTTCACTTAAAAACGCGCCGATGGTTTCCACCATCGTTTCTTTGTCGATGGCGATGGAGGAGTTTAACGTTTGGGAGGCCTGTGTCTGATCAAAATCACGCAGAAGATCGCCGCTTTTGTTGCTGACGTATGCCAAATTGAGGATTTCGGATGCATTGCCGCTCACACCGAGCTCGTTCGCTCTAAAAACCCTTGTTGCACCGTTGAAGCTAAGCTCAATGTGAATGGCCTCAAGCCTAGCGTTTTCCTTCGCAAGCACCAAGTCGCTGCCCTGAGCAAAGCTCATTCCCCCAATGTCCATGCCGTCCACCAGCGTTCCCTGCGAAAAAACGCTCCTCTTTGCGACGCCACCCATACCCGCGTACACGGCAAGAAACATCGTTGCCAGCGCGATGGTAATCACGACGACCCAATTTACAACGGCCACCCATACGGGGCGGCTCATTTGCCGTTCGTTTTTTGCAGGTTCTCTCATAGTCCCTTTTCTTTTAACAGCTTCATAATGATCAGAAGCTGGCGTTTCTCTTCTTCTGAAAGTGCGGCACCGCTGTTGAGTAGCGCGAACAAGTCATGCAATGCCTCGTCATAGCGCCTTGCAGCAACAAGCCGTTTGACTTGCGCCATCGCCTCTTCCTTGCGGCGCGCAGCGTCACTGACCTGCTCGGGCGCGGCAGGTTCGGCTGCGGTTTCTTCGGCAACGGGTTCAAACACAAGTGCTTCCACAGGCTCGAACGCGGGCTCTTCCACCTCGGGTTCAACTGCGGTTTCTTCGGCAACGGGTTCAAGCGCAGGCGTTTCCATAGGCTCGAACACGGGTTCTTCCACCTCGGGTTCAACTGCGGCTTCTTCGGCTACGGGTTCAAACACAAGCGCTTCCACAGGCTCGAACACAGGCTCTTCAAGCTCAGGTTCAACTGCGGTTTCTTCGGCAACGGGTNNTCAAACGCAGACACTTCCACAGGTTCGAACGCGGGCTCTTTAACCACAGGTTCGGTTGCAATTTCTTCGGCAGCGGGTTCAAGCACAAGTGCTTCCACAGGCTCAAACGCGGGCTCTTCAAGCTCAGGTTCGACTGCGGTTTCTTCGGCTACGGGTTCAAACA
>DLFZ01000068.1:0-1499 GCA_002482435.1 Christensenella sp. UBA7707 | reverse complement strand
CGTCGTCGGCAGAAGGCTCGCTGAACAGGTTTTCGTGCGTTTGCTCACTTGCTTCTGCTTCGCCAGGCTCGGCGGGCAAGAAAGCCCCTTCCTCCACCACTTGTGCAAACGGACTTTCCGCCAAAGGCAAGACGAGTTCCGAGGCTTCCTCTTCGGTTTCTTCCGGCTGCGGCAGGAACGCTTCCTCAACCGCAAGCATTTCAGTATCTGCCTCGTCCGCGGTGGCCTCGCCTTCCGCACGCGCATAAAGCACCTCGTCGAGCGCGGTGTCAAAGGCTGCACGCTCTTCGGGTGCGATTTGTATTTCCTCTTCCCAGAGCTTGGGAAGTTCCGGTTTTTCTTCGGCTTCCGTCAAAAGGCCCTCAAAGTGCTTCTCGCCTTCCGTCGCATCCTCAGGTTCTTCGGAAGTCTCTCCTTCAAATTCCACAAGGGGTTTGCGTGAACCCGCCAAACGTGCAGCGTCCAGCACCGCAGCACGGCGCGTGCCAAGCGCGTTTGCGAGCGCATAAACACCAACCGACAGCAAAACGCCGCCGGCCGCAACGCCAATCAGTTCGCCCGCGCGGGCAAACGAATCCGCAAAAAAATAAACGCAAAGGCTGATGCAGCCGCAAAGCGTAAGCGCAAGCACCGCCGGAAGTAACGCATACCCGTATTTTCTGCCCAGCAGAATGGCGGTCAGAGCACCGGCCACGACGAGCAGAACGATCATAACAACGATTGAGTCCAGCGCCTTTACCCCCTGCCGAATTGCTTCCATAACCGCCGCGCAAAAGGTGCGGCAACGTATCCGCAAAATTTGTCGGGCGGTGTAATAAAATGTCATTTCATGCAAATTATTATTAATCACATTATAATAACAGGCATTCTGTTTGTCAAATAGTATGAACAATTCGTGAATGCGCTCGAAACATGCAATTTCCCTGAAAATGTAAGCCTTTTTGGTGGCTTTTTTCCACAAGGACGCGCGCATTTGACGCATAAAAAATCAAAAAGAAGCGCTTTGCCGTATGGGCAGAGCGCTTCTTGAAACCCTAGGGATGAGAATTTTCGGTTGGCGTTTTAGTGTCTTGCTTTTAAATGAACAGATTGATGCTTGACTCTTCCGCGTCGCCCAAGTATGCGCCCACACCCGCGAACTCTACGCCGTCGATCAACTCTTCGGGCCGGATGCCCATCACATCCATCGACATGGTGCAGGCAACAAAGCGCACGCCCGCACGCCTTGCTTTTTCCATAAGCTCCGGCAATGAATCCACGTTTTTCTGCTTCATCACGCGCTTCATCATGGCGGTGCCCATGCCGAGCATGTTGAGCTTAGAAAGCGTAAGCTTTTTTGCGCCGCGCGGCATCATGGCACCGAACATACCCTCTACAAGCGACTTTTTCACCCTTTGCTTTTCGGGCTTGCGCAGCACGTTAAGACCCCAGAACGTGAAGAACATCGTCACTGGCCGCCCCATTGCCGCCGCGCCGTTTGCAATGATGAACGAGGCGAG
>DLFZ01000113.1 GCA_002482435.1 Christensenella sp. UBA7707 | reverse complement strand
GTCCCCATCGAGACCTGAACGCAGTAACTTTGGTATCAACTCAATGACGTCCATGTTTCAACAACTCCATTCGCATAATTATGGAACAAAAAAATTATACTCAATATTGGCGAACAAGTCAAACAAAACGTACCACATTAACACAAAATTAAATATGGAACAAATCGATGACTATAAATTACTTGTAAACTTCGAACACAAATGGATTACCTAGTAAGGTGGGGCTTTCTTTCTCTATGGACGTATCAACGGAATGCTGTTATTATAACAAAAACACGATCACGGAGGCTCAGGATGGATTTTCAAAAGCTTAGTGATAATATGAAAGCTCAAGCTAAAAAAAGGCATGAACACAATACCAATCCGGATAGTATAAGAGAGATTTTAAACGCATTAGAACTTTTGCAAATCGATACCGTTGTTTCTGTTCTTCAAGAATACGATAAGCGAAAAAATGAAGAAGTGAAGAAATGAGGCGGAGCGGGTGACATTAAAGCCTGGCGATGGGGCGTCCTTTCAAAATGCGAAGCGCTTTTTGTTTGCGGCTATCATTCTACAAACGTCCCCTTCACGCAATCCCACAAGCCGAAATAACTTCCGTTCACGTAAACCTCGACCACAAACGGGCTGCCGGCCACAGCAACCGCGCAGGCCGTTTTCCAGCCCTTTACGCCAAGAGCGCGGAGGGCGGTTCGGATTTTGTAAAGCATAAGAAGCTCCTTTCTGTAGCAGAGGTTTCATATTATATAAGAAACTTATCCAAACATACAAAATTATAAAGTCTATACACGTTGTGAGCGCTTGCTTGCCGTGCGCGCCCGCCTTGCGAAACACGCCGTCGAGGTTGAAAGCCACGCGAGGCAAATAACCCCAGTCTTCAAGTATCGTGAACAGTGGAAAGAAAATGGCCATGGGGGGCAGCATCACGGAAACCACCCAGGCAAGCGTTTTGTAAACGCCGTTTACAAGAAGATCCGCAAGTATACTTGGCACATGCAGCATGGCAAGCAGCGCGGAAAATGGGGCCATTAGTGAAAACAGTGCCTCGGAAAGCAGCGCGGACGGCGCGTTTGCGCCAGAAATGGTAAGCCATAGAACAAAAAACAGCAAAAGGAGCATCAACGGGTAACCCAAAAGGCGAGAAGTTAAGATCCTGTCGATGCGTGCATCCCGCGTGCGGTAGGTTTTGCTGTTCTCTGTCAAAACCTCCTGCGCAATCGCTTCTGCGGTTTGGATAAGTGCCGCGGCAACCTTATCCCTTAGATCGGCATGGTCGATGCCCTGTGCCGCCAATGCGTCGAGTGCGAGGGTGAGTGCCGCTGCAATTTGCTCTTGTTTGCACAAATTTTCCCCGAGTGATGAAAAGAGCGAAGAGAGAATGCTTTCATCGCCTTCCAAAAGCCTTAAAGCCACCCAGCGGGCATTGAGCACGCCGTCAAGCTTTTCTGTTAGTAAGGGTTCCAAAAAGGAAATGGCAAGTTCAATTTCTTCGCCATAGCTGACCAGAGGCGGAGCCGATGCAGCCTTTTTTGCCGCCGCCTCCGAAACGGCGGACAAAAGCTCCTTGAGACCCGCACCGCTTCGGGCACTTGCGCCAACGGCGCTTATGCGAAGGCGCTTTGATAACCGCGCAAGATCGACCGTAAGCCCTTTCTTTTTCGCCTCGTCCATGAGGTTGACGCAAAGCACGGCGCTTGGCGTAATTTCAAGCACCTGCAAAACAAGGTTAAGGCTTCGTTCCAAGCAGGTTGCATCCGCCACCACCACGGTAACATCGGGGCGGGAAAAACAGATAAAGTCCCGCGCAACCTCCTCCTCGGCGGAGTTGGCGATCAAAGAATAGGTTCCGGGCAGGTCGTAAAGCGCGTAGGCTTGATTTGCATAAGTAAAATGCCCCTTCGCGTTTTGCACCGTTTTTCCGGGCCAGTTGCCCGTGTGCTGGTTTAAGCCAGTGAGTGCGTTGAACACGGTGCTCTTGCCAACGTTGGGGTTGCCTGCAAGCCCAACGGTCTTTTCGCTGTTCGCTTCCTTTTTTGCGAGAAAAGACCGGCCGCAAAGCGCGGCCGATTTGAGAGGGAAGAATGGTTTTTTAAGGTCACAGTATTTACAAAGGTTCATCCGTCGTACCTGCCTACCTTCTAACTCAGTTTTGCGTGATGAGGATTTTTTCTGCCGTATCCGTGCGCAGGGCAATTACGGCGCCGCGCACAAGATAAGCTTTGGGATTGCCCGAGGGACTCCTATAGAGCGGGCATATTTCCGTACCATCCACAATGCCAAGGTCGATGAGCCTTCTTCGTGCCTGCGCGTCGGGAAGAAGAGCCGCCACCCGGCCTGTGCTGCCAAGAGGCAGCGTGTGAAGCGGCACACGGGATTGCTGCGTTTCCATACCTGTAAACTCCTGTTGTTATGCACCTTACGGGATCCCCCTGTAAAGGGGGCTTTGCGGCCGGCCAAAGGAGGGCGTTTGGCCGGTTCCGCGCGGCACCCGCGGCCGAGAGCCTCGGGAACAGGGGTTTCCCTAGGCTAATATATGGAAAATACCTAAGATGTGTGACGAATATACTGTAACGATACTGTCGCATTTAGCACCGCGGCATAAAAAAAGAAAAAGGAAGGGAAGAAAATGGGCAAGGAGCCGCCGTCGTTGTTCCGTACCGTGCGGGGGTACCAGCTTGAAAAACAGCGCGAGGGTTCTCTGACGCCCGCGCACGAGGATTATCTTGAGATGATTTACCGCAGGCATGTGCAAGGGGCGAACTTAAGAATCTCGAGGTTGTCGGAGCTTCTTAATGTAAAGCCGTCGTCGGCATCGAAGGCGGTTGCAAAACTTGCGTTTCTCGGCTACATGCGCATGGATGAAAACGAGGTGATTCACCTGAGTGAGAGGGGGATGAAGCTTGGCAAATACCTGTACGAGCGCCACAACGCCGCCGAGGAGCTTTTGCGCTTTTTAGGCAGTGCGGATGCGCTTGAGGAGGCGGAGCTTTTGGAGCACGCGCTCAGCGCTGCCACGGTACGGGGCATTCAAACGCTTCTTTTGCTGTTCTCACGGCATCCGGA
>DLFZ01000232.1:1702-2605 GCA_002482435.1 Christensenella sp. UBA7707 | reverse complement strand
AGCGCAAACCATAACGTAAACCGCGAACTCCTTGCCTTTTTTGTGCCGTTGCGCGGTTGCGCATCAGACGCATCCTCCGAAGAGGCATCGAGTTCCTTTTGCCCCTTGATGTTGATGCTGATGAGAAACGTGGTAATGGTTTTACTCCACATAAACGCGTACCTTGGCGGTTTCGCCGTCGCCTTCGTTTACATCGACGTTGATCATATCCTCGTCGAGTCCGCTCTCGGAAAGCTCCATCACCTGTTGAAGGATGGCTTCGATATCGATACCGTCCGATCTGAGCTCTTCCTTGGTATCCTTGGGGATGCTTTTGGAAGCAATGGGGCCAAGGGCTTTGATAAGCGAAAGGGGAATGCTCATGTTGACCTTCGCGTTGGACTTGCGTCCTTCGCCACCTTCCTTGTTTTCAACCGCGTCAACAAGGATGCGAAGCTTTTTGGGCTTGCGGCCGCGGTTGTCTTTCAAAACCACGCCCTCCTGTGCGACAGCGGCGTCGGAAGTGTCCACGGCGGTTAAAAGCTTTTCCGCTTCTTCCACGGTAATGATGCCGGATTTCAGCATTTCGAGAATTTTTGNNAATGATGCCGTTTTTCAGCATTTCAAGAATTTTTGTGCGTTCGGTGGCGGTCATGGGAGACCCTCCTTTAATAAATATTAAAATTCAGTTTATTTGCCTTATTCACCGCGGCCGGAAAGCAGCCGGGCGGCTTCGTCAACACTGATGAGCTTTTTCTCGAGCATATCGAGCACCTCCATGCGGTCGGGGCGCGAAAAATGCTCCTGCGGGAAAAGGGCACCTAACAGCTCATCCAAAAGCCCTTTCACAGTTGGGTAAGAGAGGGAAAGCGCGCGTTCCACTTCCTTGATGTTGCCGCGGCATTTCAAAAAGGTTTCCATAAA
>DLFZ01000232.1:0-1630 GCA_002482435.1 Christensenella sp. UBA7707 | reverse complement strand
CGCGTTACCTGCAATTCGCCGCCGCAGACAGAGCACTTGGAAGGGATGAGGTAGGCCATGGGAACGCTCCTTTCTTTCATGTTTTCATTATATGCTAATTTTTAATAATGTCAACAAAAAAATTAAAAATATTAATTTTAATATTAAAAATGTTGATTTTAATGATGGTTAAGCTTGAAATTGACTTATTATATAAGCACCGTTTCGATTTTGGATATATGCCGGGCCGAATCGGGGGCTTGAAAGACAAGATAGGTTTCTGTAAACTGAAAGAAACTTAGAATACGGAGGTTTTATGTCGCAAGACCATTATGAAGCAACTTTGCCCGTGAACAACGGGCAAGGCGATACGATAGGGCCCGCATGGAAGCGCAACGCGGCGCTGTTCATTGCGAGCCAAACCCTTTCCCTTTTCGGCTCCATGCTCGTGCAGTATGCGATGTCGTGGCAGGTGCTTCTCAGTACAAAGTCCGGCTCCATGATGACCATTTCCATACTTTGCGGTTTTTTGCCGATGTTTTTCATTGCGCCGTTTGGCGGCGTATGGGCGGACCGATACAACCGCAAGGCTCTTACAATGCTCGCGGATGGTTTTGTGGCACTTGTAACGCTTGTGCTCGCATTGCTTTTTTCTGCCGGGTACGATTCCATGGTGTATCTGTTTGTTGCAATGGCGCTTCGCGCATTGGGCTCGGGCATCCATTCTCCGGCAGTGAGCGCGCTTGTTCCGCAAATTGTGCCGATGGATCAACTTACCCGCGTGCAGGCGCTCAACGGAACGCTGCAATCCGTGGTAACGCTCCTTTCGCCGATGTTAAGCGGCGCGCTTCTTACCTTTATGCCCATACAAACGGTGTTTTTCATCGACGTTTCAACTGCGGTGCTGGCGATTTTGCTGCTGCTTGTGTTTGTGCGCGTGCCGTCGCGCGAACGGAGTGCGGGCGAAAAAGCGACCGGGTATTTCCGCGATATGGCGGAGGGCATCCGCTATGTCAAAAAGCATAGCTTCATCAAGGCATTTTTCCTGTTTGCCGTGGTATTTCAGTTTTTTGCAGCGCCGGCGGCTTTTTTAACGCCGCTGCAAACCACGCGCACCTTTGGTGAGGAACTTTGGAGGCTGAGCGCTATTGAGGTTGCTTTTTCCGTCGGCATGATCGGCGGCGGCCTGTTCGTTGCAGCATGGGGCGGTTTTCGAAACAAAATTCACACCATGGCGGTCGCTTTTTTCGGCGTGGGCTTGGGTACGATGCTTTTGGGATTGGTGCAGCCTTTTTGGCTCTACCTTGCGTTCATGGCGCTCATCGGCATTTCAATGCCTATTTTCAATACACCCGCCATGGTTTTGCTCCAGCAAAGGGTGGAGCCGGAATTTCATGGACGCATCTTCAGCGTGATGGCGATGATCTCAAGCATCGTGATGCCGCTTGGTATGCTTGTGTTCGGACCGCTTGCGGATGTTGCGAGCATTGAATGGATGCTGATCGGAACGGGTATCATCTACATGGTACAAAGTGTGTTCCTCTTAAGAAACAAAGCCTTGCTTGAGGCTGGGAAGCCGCTGTAAAACATAGGGCTTCGTATCATTATGATACGAAGCCCTTTTCTTATATAACGAAAACCACTCGCTATG
>DLFZ01000183.1:10002-12067 GCA_002482435.1 Christensenella sp. UBA7707 | reverse complement strand
GAAGAAGCGAGCAAGGTATATTATAGCAAAAGTTGATTCAAATGGAAAAAGCTTTTATTTTCCCACGCAAAAACGCGAAAAGATGCGCGTCAAAACAGCCTCGTCCACGGTTTCGCCCGTGATCTCGCCAAGGTATTTGAGCGCGTCGCGAAGATCCGTGGCAATCAGCTCCGGTTCTTTTGCTCTAAGCGCGCTTTCAAGCGCATCCTTTGCTTTCAAAAGCGCGTCGATGTGCCGCGCGTTCGTAACGAGCGCGCTTTCCGTTTCCGGGGAAAGGCGTTTTACAACCTCTTTTTTTAGGCTTTCCACGCCTTCGCCCGTAAGCGCGCTCACGCTTACGGCAAAAATGCCGTATGTTTCTGTGATTTCTGCCGCGCTAAGGCGTGCGCCAAGATCGCTTTTGCAAACGACCGCCAAACGTGGCTTGTACGCTGTAGAAAAAAGGAGTTCCTTATCGCTTTCATCAAGCGGCTTTGCGCCGTCAAACGCCAGCAGCAAAAAATCCGCCTGCTCCGCGGCGGTTTTTGCTCGTGATACGCCGATGCGCTCCGCCTCGTCGCCGCTTTCGCGCATCCCGGCAGTATCGGTAAGCCTTACGGGCACGTCAAAAAAAAGCGTTTCTTCCTCAATTACATCGCGCGTGGTACCTGCAATGGGCGTTACGATGGCGCGCTCATACCCCAAAAGAGCGTTGAGAAGCGAGGATTTTCCCGCGTTTGGCCGCCCCAAAAGCACCACCCGCGCACCTTCTCGCAGAAATTTCTGCTTCAATCCGTTTTCGGCCAATTCTCCTATTTTTTCTTTGGCGCTTTGAAGTTCGGCGGGCAAGGCGGAAAAAACGTCCTCCTCCAGTTCCTCCGGATAGTCGATTGCCGCATTGATGCCGCTTAGTGCATCCAAAAGAGCCGCTTCCGCTTCTTTCACTGCGCGGCTCACGCTCCCTTGAAGCTGCTCAAGCGCAAGTGCCGCACCGCGTTTGGATGTTGCTGCGATCACATCTTGCACCGCTTCGGCCTGCGAAAGGTCCATTTTTCCGTTGAGAAACGCGCGGCGCGTAAATTCTCCGGCCTCCGCCGCGCGCGCATAACGCGAAAGCAACGACAAGATGCGGTTTAAAACCGCACGTCCGCCGTGCGTATAAAGCTCTGCCATATCTTCGCCCGTATAGCTTTTGGGTGCTTCAAAATACACCGCCATCGCTTCATCAATGCGGTTTTTCCTCTTCTTTGATAAAACCGTGCGCCATAAAAGCATGCTTCGCTTTTCCGCTGAACACACTTTCCAAAATGCTTTTTGACGCAGGGCCACTAATGCGGATCACGGCAAGCGCACCTCCGGCAGGCGTAGCAAGGGCAAAAATGGTATCCGTCAACGAGGCCGCCTCCTTTTATGGCGTGATGATTGTTATTGTATCCCAAAATGAGGGGGAATGTAAACGGCAGGGGCATCCTGCATTTTCCGCTTTTTTTCTCGAAAGAAAGCTTTTCTTTTTCTTACTTTTTTGTTTTCACGATGCGTTGCGAGAGGTACGGTTTCGTGCTATGCTTTTTTTATGAAAGATGTTCGACCAACCCTGCCCGCGGGTTTTTGCTATGCGGACGAATGTAATTTTTTTTGTTTGACCGACGCGAAGTACGCATCGGATGATAATTTTATGGGGCGAAGCGCAAAGGGTTACAATGAGCCGTTTGTCGTTTTAAGTTGTGCCGTGGCGGACGCGCTTTCTTTGGCGGCGCAAAGCTTTTTTGTAAAAGGCTATTTTGTAAAACTTTACGACGCTTACCGCCCCCAGCGCGCCGTAGAAGATTTTGCCGCTTGGGCCGAGGATCTTTCTGACAACGCACGAAAAGCGATTCACTACCCAAACGTCAAAAAATCGGAACTTTTTCATCTCGGTTATATCGCCCGAAAATCCGGCCATACGCGCGGCTGCGCGGTGGATTTGACGCTTGTTGAGAAGAAAACGCATCAAGAACTCGACATGGGTACGATTTTTGATTTTATGGACAAACGCTCTTGGCATGGCGCAAAAGGATTGACGGACGAACAAAACAAAAACCGCGCG
>DLFZ01000183.1:0-9973 GCA_002482435.1 Christensenella sp. UBA7707 | reverse complement strand
GCGCTCGTAAAAGAGCCTTTTCCGGATACCTATTTCAATTTTGAAATCGGAACACCGAAATAATTGGTTTATAAAAACTTTGGACTGCCGCGAAACTCGCGGCAGTCCTTTTTCTTGTGTTATGAAATTTATTTTGGTTTCTTTTCTTTTTAAGAAAAGTGATCTTATAGCCCTGAGAAGAGCCGTACGGGCAGGATGAGAAAGTAGAAGCGGTCTCCCTGTACGGGTTTTACAACGCAGGGGCTGATGCTGCTGTTCATTTCAAGGAAAATTTCATCGTCATCAAGGGCTTTTAAAACGTCGATCACATATTTTGCATTGAAGGCGATTTCAAGCTCGCTTCCTATGACGGAAACGGTAAGCTCTTCGTTGCTCTTTCCTGCTTCGCTGTTTGCGGAAATGGCGAGCGTTTCGCCGGAGAACGAAAATTTGATGAGGTTGCTTTTTCCTTCGCGGGCAATCAAAGAAACGCGGTCAATGCTGTCAAGTAATTCCTGCCGGTTCACGCGCACGCAGGTGCTGTGATTTTCAGGAAGGATTTGCTTATATTTGATAAATTCCCCTTCGAGAAGACGCGTGGTGATTTTTGTATGATCAAGATCGATCAAAAGATGGGTCTTTGAGAAAACCACCTTAATTTCATCGTTGGAATCGTCCAAAATGCGGCTGATTTCAAGGAGCGACTTTGCGGGTACGACAACTTTTTGTTCGCCTGTTACGCCGTCGGCAGCTTCGCGGCGAAGCGCGAGGCGGTAACCATCGAGCGCCACCATCGACAAAAGTCCGTCTGTGATTTCAAGAAGAACGCCGGTCAAGATTGGCTTTGTTTCATCCTGTGCGGTAGCGAAAATGGTTTGGCGTATCATATTTTTTAAGGTGCTTTTTTTGATGTTTACAAAAAACTCCTGCCTGGAAAACGGAATGGAATGATATTCCGCCGCGTCGAACGCCTGCATGGTGGCGCGTGCGCGCCCGCTTTTCATGGTAACGGTCGTTTTGTCGGTTTCAATGAGGGTTTGCTCATCCGGCTGCCTTCTCGCAAGGTCGGAAAAAAGCCTTCCCGGGAAAACCAAGGAACCCTCTTTTTCGACGGTAGCCGGAAGGATGGTTTCAATTTGCAAAGAGAGGTCGTTGCAGCGCAAAAGAAGGGAGTTGCCCTGTGCCTCCGCGTAGATACCTTCCAAAATCGGCATGGCTGTTCGGGAAGGCAATGCCTTTGAAATAATGGAAATTCCCGCGTTCAGGTCCTCCGTGGAAATGTAGATGCGCATATGCTTCCTCCTATCACAACATATAAGTGATTTAGTAGTATTCGTAGTAGGGGGTGGGAAACTGTGGATAAGCCCCAAAATATCAAACAACAAAAGGGTTTTCGGCGTTGAAAACCGTGTGGAAAACGAAAGGGAAAAAGTGGGGTTTTCAACACTGTTCCCGCTTATAACATTCCCCACAAAATACAATCCACATTTTCACAGGGTTTTTGCACAAAATGTGGAAAACTGTGGATGAAACGATACCTGAAAAAACCTTCTTTTGGTGCTTATCTAAAGCGGAAACGAGGGAAATTTACGCTTTAGATTCTTTGTAATGCAAACAGGCGAACAATATGTTCCGCCTGCATATGGTTCTTTTTCTATTATATATGAAAACAACAGGGTTTAAAAGCGATTCTTTCAGGCCTATTTGCGGATGCGTTTTTGAATATCCTCAATGGTAACAACAAGCTTGGGGTCGCTTTCAAGGTCGGAAGCTATTTTTTTGCACGCGCTGATTACGGTAGTATGATCACGTCCGCCAAAGCTTTTTCCGATGCTTTTGAGCGAAGATTCCGTCATTTCCTTGCACAAATACATGGCGATTTGACGAGGATAGGTAATTTCCATGGTGCGGCGCTGCGAAAGAAGGCTTTCAAGGCCGATGGAATAATAATCTGCCACCACCTGCTGGATGAGCTCAATGGTGATTTTTCGGTTTTCAAAGCCCGGAAGAATGTCCTTAAGGGCGGTATCTGCAAGCGTAATGTCGATGGGGCGTTTTGTTAGGTTTGAATACGCGATCACGCGGTTTAAGGAACCTTCCAGCTGGCGAATGTTGGAATTCACCTTTTCGGCGATGAAGGTAATGACGTTTTCGTCGATGCAGATGTTTTCGAGCATGACCTTTTTCCGAAGGATCGCCGCGCGGGTTTCGATGTCGGGGGGCTGAATGTCCGCGATAAGGCCGCCTTCAAAGCGCGAGCGCAGACGCACCTCGAGCGTTTGCATTTCCATGGGAGGCTTGTCGGAGCTTAAAATGATCTGCTTGCCGTTGGTGTGAAGTGCGTTGAAGGTATTGAAAAATTCCTCCTGCAAACCTACGCGGGTGGAGATAAACTGAATGTCGTCGACCATGAGCACGTCGACGCTGCGGTACTTGTTGCGAAACTGCGCGTTTTTGTTTTCCTGAATGGCGAGGATCATTTCGTTCATGAAGGCCTCGCTTGTTACGTAAATGATCTTTGCCCGCGGGTTCACGGTTTTGATGTGGTTGCCAATGGCGTGCATCAAATGCGTTTTTCCAAGGCCTACACCGCCGTAGATGAAAAGCGGGTTGTAGGCGGAGGAGGGGTTGTCCGCTACAGCTTTGGCGGCCGCGTGCGCAAAGTTGTTGGAGTTGCCGATGACGAAGGAATCGAAAGTGTATTTCGGGTTGAGAAGCGTTTCGCGCGTGGAGGAAGGAGAGGGAGCGATGGGAAGCTCCTGCTCGGCGGGGCGGAATTTTGCAGCCTCCGAAGGATCCACAAACGAGACGGTGAGCGAAAGGTCATTCGCCTTGTTGACGGCATTGGCGACGGTTGTGGTATATATATTGGAAAGGGTATTTTTTGCAATGCTGTTTTGCGCGAGCAACACAAGCGAATTTTCGCGGATGCAAAGCGGCTCGATGGGTGAAATCCAAGTATCGAAGCTCGGCGTCGTCATTTGTTTTTTGAGTTCGATGATCGATTTTTCCCATACGTATTGCGCCGATTGCATTCCCCTAAAACCCCCAAATGTTGATAAGTTGGCCACAATGTGAATAACTTTGTGGATAACTTCGCCCGATGAAAAAAGCCGGCCATCAGGCGGCTTAGCGTCAGGCTATGGTACGCTTGGGCTTGCATCGGAGAATGAAGCCCTTTGCGTGTCTTTTATGATAGCAAAACTAAAACGGCATGACAAGTGCGCTTTTGGTGCAACTGCAAGGGAAATTTTTTAGTTTGTGCTTTATAAATCGAAAAAATACCATATGTAGTGATTGCATTTGAAATTGTGGAAGGCGCAGCGGAACAGCAAGAAAAAACATGCTTTCCAAGCCGTATTTCTTGACATTGCCCCAAGGTTTCTTATATAATCTACTTCTGACAGCCACGGCGGCAAGTTTTTTTATGCTTGCAATTTCGCAGGGCTTTTGGCGCGGTATGCGCGCCAAATCGGGCCGTGCGCCGCGTGACGCGCCAAACGCCCTGTACAAACAAAACGGAAAAGAGGTGTACAAAGCAATGCTTCAAACCTACCAGCCCAAAAAAAGGCAGCGGAAAAAGGTGCATGGCTTCCGCCAGCGCATGAAGACCGCAAACGGAAGGAAAGTGCTCGCCCGCAGGCGGCTCAAGGGCAGGAAAGTTCTTTCTGCGTAAAACGCGCTTCACGGCAGGCTTTGCTTGCCGTGCGCTTTTATGTTTTGAACCGTCCGGCCGTGCCGGAACCATGTATGAAACGCTGTTACTCGCTCAAGCGGAATAAGAATTTCCGCCATGTATATCGTGTCGGAAAGTCCAACGTGTCAAGGCAGCTGGTTCTCTTGTGCGCTCGCTCAAAGGAGCCGCGGGTGCGCGTTGGCTTTTCGGTGAGCAAAAAAATTGGCAACAGCGTGGTGAGAAACCGCGTCAAACGCCGCCTCAGGGAGGCGCTTACTCCTTTGATTCCCACGATAAAAGAAGGGTACGACCTGATCTTTATCGCCCGCGACGCGGTGGTCAACGAAAAATTTACAGCCATCGGCGCCTCGATGCAGTATTTGCTGCACAAGGCAAACCTCCTGAAGGAACCGGAAAAGAAATGAGGGCATTTCTGAAAAACTTCCTTTTATCGACGATACGGGGATATCAGGCGTTTGTTTCCCCGCTTCTGCCCTCTTCGTGCCGCTACATTCCTTCCTGCTCCGTTTATGCCGTGCAGGCCATTGAAAAATACGGCCCCCAAAAAGGGCTTTGGCTTGCCGTAAAACGCGTGCTGCGGTGCAACCCGTTTTCCAAGGGAGGCTATGACCCCGTTCCCTGACGCGCGGAGGTTCTTTTTCAAATAGGAAAAAGGCCGCGCTTTTCGGTTTTTATCCGAAGCGTTTTTCCGCATGATTTTGAAAATCCCTGCGCCCGCTCTTTTTTGGCGCGATGCTTTTTGAAAGCGAGGAATACCTCATGCAAAACGACTTTTTTTTGACCACATGGTTTCTTGAAGCCATGAAGTGGATTTATTCCAACATTGGCAGCGTTTTCTTCACCATTCTCATCAGCACCGTCATCCTAAGAGGGATCACCGTTTTCTCCGACATCAAAACGCGCAAATCGAGCGCGCAGATGGCGGAAATTCAGCCCGATCTCGCCAGGCTTCAAAAAAAGTACAAAGACAATCCGCAGCGGCTGCAGGCCGAACAATCCAAATTCATGAAGGAAAAAGGCGTGAGCATGTGGGGCAGCTGCCTTCCCATGCTCATTACCATGCCGCTTTTCTTCTGCTTCATCGCGGCGTTCCGCTTCTGGTCCCATGAGCAAATGATCCGCCTTTTGGTGGAGAGCGGCGAGCAGCAAAAGCAGTTGATGGAATCCTTCCGCTTCCTTTGGATCAACAACATTTGGCAGCCTGACAACGGCCTTTCGCCGGTGATCATGGACGCAGCAACGTTTTTGAAAACCAAGGATCTGTCAAAGCTCCTCTATTTGCAGAATAACCCAGAGGTATGGGAGAAGCTTGTAAATATGGGCGTGGCTGCGCGCGAGCTTGTAAGCTCCGTGAACAGCACCACCAAAGCCGTCGAATGGACGGAAACCTTCCGCTTTTTGAGCAACGAAACCGCCGTCGCAAGCTACAATGCGGCCATGCAGCCCCTTGCAGAAATGTACACAGGCGTGAACAACGGTTGGTTCATCCTCCCCGTCCTCGCTTCCGGCTCGCAGCTTTTGGCCTCCTGGATCATGCAGAAGAACCAGCCGCAGACTGCCGCAAACGCGCAGGCGCAAAGCACCAACAAGATGATGATGTACATGTTCCCCATCATGTCGTTCGTTTTCTGCCTTTCCAACAGCTCTGCGTTCGCCATTTACTGGACGCTTAGCAGCGCGATCGGCATTTTCGTAAACCTGTTGCTCAACAAAATGTATCCACGCGTAACACCCGTGGAGGAGGATAAAAAATGAGAAGCATCGAAGCGAGCGGCAAGTCCGTCGATGAGGCCATTTTTAAAGGTCTTTCGGAACTTGGCACCTCCATTGACGAGGTTGAAATTCAAATTTTGCAGCAGGAGAGCAAGGGTGTATTCGGCATCGGCGCGAAGCCTGCGATCGTCAAACTGACCGAACGCGAGCCCGAAGAAGTCATTCTGCCCGATTATTTAAAAAATCCTTCCGAGCGCCGCGAAAGCCGCCCGTTTGACCGTGAGCCGCGCCGCGACAGGCCCTCAGAGCCGAGAAGGCCGCGTCCGGAGCAAAAAGAAGCTCCCTCTGCACCGAAAATTGAACGGATGGAGGGTGCGCAGGCAGCTTCTGAGGAGGCCATGACGGCGCCCGCACCGCGCGCGCCGCGCCCGCAGCAAGAGCGCCAGCAGCCGCGCAGCGATAGGCCCCGTCAAAACCGCGACGACAGGAACCACCAGGGTTCTCGCCGTCCGCAGGAGCAGCGGATGCCTGAAAAAGAGAAGATTGCTTACACCGAGGAAGCCGCGGAGGGCAACCGTGCGGCGGACTTTTTGAAGGGCGTTGTATCCCGCATGGGTGTGGAAGCAAAGGTGCTTGCCGCGCAGGACAGCGATGGGTTGAAGCTCTACATCGACAGCGAAACCATGGGGATACTCATCGGTCACCGCGGCGAAACGCTTGATGCGCTGCAATACCTTTGCTCACTTTGCCTCAACCGCAACCGCAAAGAGGAAGGTTATTTGCGCGTAAACATCGATACCGAAGGCTACCGCGACAAGCGCGAGCAGACGCTCGTCCGCCTTGCCCGCAGGCTTGCGGCGCAGGTGAAGGCAACCGGCAAGCCCCGCACGCTCGAGCCGATGAACCCCTATGAGCGCCGCGTGCTGCACGCAACGCTCCAAAACAACCCATATGTTTCCACCCACAGCGAAGGGGAAGAGCCCAACCGCCGCGTGATTATCACGCCAAAGCAGAACAATAAGGTATAACAGCAAGCAAACGCCCGTCGGGAACAATGCCGACGGGCGTTTTTCTTTCAGCGGATTCTCCTGAGTTATCCACATAAAAGGTAGATGATGTGGATATCTATGGACGGCGCAAGAAGGCGGATTGGTAAACAGGTGCAAAAAAGCCGTCGTTTTCTCCTTCAAAAGGGGTAGGAGAGGCTTCCTCTTGGGAAATGGGAAGCGTCTTTAAGTAATCGATCACACCGCGGGCAATGCCCTCCGCAAGCTTTTCTTGGTATTCTGGGTCGAGAAGCTTTTGCTCCTCAACAGTGTTTGACAAAAAGCCGCATTCCACCAAAACAGAAGGAGCGGGACTTTCGCGCAGCATAAAAAAGTCCGCCTTGCTGGCTTTTCGAGTATTTTGCTCGGTTGCAGCGCATACGGCTTTGATCACAAACTGCGCAAGCTTTTGCCCTTCTTCTGAATCGGGCATGAAAAACGCCATAGCACCATGTACCGTGGAGTCGGTAAACTTGTTCATGTGAATGCTTACAACGATGTCCACTCCCTCGGTGTTCATAATTTTTTTGCGCGCTTGCATATCCGACTTTTTGCCGGAGGCGAGCGCCTTCTCGTCCGTGCGGGTCATCAAAACGGATACGCCGCTTTGCATAAGCTTTTCTTGTACAAGCTTGGCGACAGCCAGGTTGAGCCCCGCCTCGGGCACCTTGCTTTTTGTGCCCACCGCGCCGCCGTCGATGCCGCCGTGGCCGGCATCTACGACCACCAGAAAGGCACGGCCTTCTTCTGCGCCAATGCTTGCATTTTGCGCGTTGGGAAAAAGATTTTGTTCCGCGGCGCGTGTAAAAAACACACCTGCCATCAGCACGGCAAGCACCGCATAAACCGTATGTGCGGCGCGCTTTAACTGCGCGCGAAAAGAAGCGCGTGTCATCCCATTCCCCCTTATGATGACTATATTCCGTGCATCTGCGCGTTATACGGGAGGCCGTGCGCAAAGCGCGGCGGGTTTTGCATATTTCTGTCGATTCTTGCAACCGATCGGTGTATATGCACCTGAATACTGGCAATATATCCACAGCTTCCACAGAGTTATCCACATAGGGAAGACAAGCAATCGCGCTGTTTTTTTTGATTTTCCACAGATTTAACACGATGCATATTTTTGGGCTGTGGAAAAATGGCGTATATACAGCGGGGTGTTTATGCATTCTAAACGCAACATGCAGCAAAAAAAGCAAGGCTTTGCCTTGCTTTTTTGAACCTCGCTTTTGCGACATATGCGCCCTATGCATTGCTTCAGACGAAGCCGTGTTTTTATGCCGCGTGCGCTTTGTGTTGAAAATGTGGATTGCCGCAGATTCGCCTCACAGCCCGTAAATGCCGCGGAATTTTTTGGAGAGGTATTCGGTGTAGTAGTTGGGCTCAAAATCCGCGCCGCATGCGTTTTTCACAATCTCGTTGGGCCTTAAAAGCTGCCCGTACTTGTAAATGCGCTCGGTGAGCCAAGCGATGATGGGCGCAAGGTTGCCGCGAGCCACAAGCGCGTATACGTCGAGCTCCTTTTGCATGGCGGCAAACATTTGCGCGGAATAAGCGCTGCCTACGGAGTAGGAAGGAAAGTACCCGAACATCCCGGAGGACCAGTGCGAGTCCTGCAAAACGCCCTCGCGGTCGCTGGGTACAGTTACGCCGAGGTATTCTTTGTAAAGGGCGTTCCAAGCCTCCGGCAGTTCCTTCGTTGTGAGCGTGCCGCCGATGAGGCGCTTTTCCAGCTCGTAGCGGACCATGATGTGCAGCGAATACGTAAGCTCGTCGGCCTGCGTGCGGATCAAAGACGGCGTGCTCTTGTTGACCGCAAGGAAGAACTTGTGCGGGGTTACGCCTGCAAGCTGCTCGGGAAAAAGCTCCTTCATTTTCGGGAAGATGAACTCGATGAAAGCTTCGCTGCGGCCGATGATGTTTTCATAAAAGCGCGACTGGGATTCATGAATGCCCATGCTTGCGCCGCCTGCGAGCACGCTGCCGATGAGCTCATCGCCGGTATTCAGCTCGTAAAGCGCATGCCCGCCTTCATGGATTACGCTGTACATGCTGTCGTGCATCATATCCTCATGGTAGTGGGTGGTGATGCGCACGTCGTGCTTGTTGAAGTTTGTGGTAAAGGGATGCTCTACCTCGCCGATGTTGCAGTTGCTGCGATTGATGCACATGACCTCCATGAGGTAATCGGAAAACGCGCGCTGCTTTTCGAGCGGATAAGCGCGCTCCAAAAACGAGGTGTCGGGCGCGTGCGCCTTGCCGATTTCGTGGATGAGAGGCACAAGGCTTTCGCGCACGGCCTTAAAGTACGGGTCGAGCATATCTTGGCGCATGCCGCGTTCAAACTCATCCAAAAGCGCGTCGTAGGTACCGAGTTCGGGCTTGGTGTATTTGGCAAAGCGCTTTTGATATTCGATGATCTCCGCCAATAGCGGCTCGAAGCTTTTGTAGTCGTTTTCCGGTTTTGCACCGTGCCATACAAAGCTTGCTTTGTTGACGAGCTTTTGGAAGGCGACAAACTCCTCCATGGGGATCTTTTCGATTTTTTCGATGCCCTCTTTTAGCTCCTCCGCTTCGCGGCGGGTCTGAAAATCGAGCGTGTCTTTGTTTTGCAAAAGCTCACCGACCATGTCCCGAAGCTCGTTGCTCACGCTTAGCTTATAACTCTCCTCACTCAAAATGCCCAGGGTTTCGCCCACGCCCTCGCTCGCGCCCTTTGGCATAACGGTTTCAAAGTCGTATTGCATCACGCCCATGGCGTGCTGGTAGGCGTGCATCTTTTTTTGATAGGCCTTAAACTGCTCCTTCAATACGCTGATCTCCATTGTGGAAAACTCCTCTCTTTTTTAAGCGCGCGCCGTCCTCAATTAAGAGAACGGCGCGGTGTTTCATGTTACAGTTATTCGGGCTTTACATAGCGCACCACGGGCTTGCGCGCAGCTGCGACCTCGTCGGGCCGGCGAACGGGGGTGGTGACGGGGGCCGCGTGAAGCGCCTCGGGGTTTTCTTTGGCGCGCACGGCGATCTGCTTCATGGCACCGATGAACGCGTCGAGCGTTTCGCGGCTCTCGCTTTCCGTGGGCTCGATCATGATGGCCTCGTGCACGATGAGCGGGAAGTAGATCGTGGGCGGATGGTAGCCATAGTCGATGAGCGTTTTTGCGATGTCGGTGGTGTGTACGCCGTATTCCTCCAAAGGCCCGGGCGTAAGCACGCACTCGTGCATGCAGGTGCGCGTGTACGGAAGGCCGAAAACGTCCTTTAAGGCGTCCTTCACGTAGTTGGCGTTGAGCACGGCGATTTGGCTCGCTTCCTTCAGCCCTTCGGCACCAAGGCTCAAAACGTAGGCATAGGCGCGCACCAACACCGAGAAGTTGCCGTAAAAGCCCTTCATACGGCCGATGGAAAGCGGGCGGTCAAAGTCCAGTGTAGCGGGGCCGTTTTCGTGGGCAAACACCACCGGGTACGGCAGGAAGGGGATCAATTCCTTCTTCACGCCTACGGGGCCGCTGCCGGGGCCGCCGCCGCCGTGCGG
>DLFZ01000229.1:2569-7761 GCA_002482435.1 Christensenella sp. UBA7707 | reverse complement strand
CAAACGCGCGGGCGTGTGGCACTCATCGTGGGAAACCTTCGCTACATCGTCAACAAAAACAGGTACGACGGGTTTGCCGCCGCGTTTCTCGAGGCCAAGAGGCCGCTTGAAGAAGCGCTTGTGTATACGGATGTGGATGGGGGCAAGGCTGTGCGCGAGGCGTGCCAAAGCGCGGTTGAAGCGGGTGCCGAGCATATTCTTTGTGGAGACGATTACATTTGTGTAAAAGCGGTGGAGCAGCTTGGCACGAACAGAGATGTTCACGTTTCCTCATTTTATAACAGCGATCCTTTAAAAAACCTTCCGCAGGTGAATTTTGTGGTGGATGTGGACGTGCGAAGCTATGGTGTACTGGCAGGAGAAACGCTCATAAACCTGCTTGAGCGCGAGCCCGTTCCCCAAAAAACCTTCGTTCCTCACCAAATTCTAACCTATCACGAATCATAGCGGCGGCAAAACGCACGCATATCAACAAAGATTGGGAATTCGATTATGGCCGACAAGCTTATCCTCAACGTGATCCACCGCCCGGAAATGGTTCCCGAATACGCCGAAACCGCCATGAAAAACGACGGCAACGGCACGGGCGGGCACGGTGCGCTTCTCCAAGAGTCGCTGGATATTTTTCGCCTCCAGCAGGAAATCGCGCACAAAAACGGCATCAAGACCACCATCCAGATGACCTACGCATCGCTTTTCAACGACGAGGCGGTCGCGCTTGCCAAGGAGCACCACGCGGCGTACGGCGACGAAATTTCCCTTACGCTTTTGGGGCTTCCGTGCGAGCAGTTCCGCGAAAAGTACAAAACCAAGGATTTTTGCATCTGGATGTTCTCGAAAGAGGATAAAATCGCCATCGTACACGATGTGTTTGAGCTGTTTTTTGAGCGCTTCGGCTTTTATCCGGAATCGACGGGCTCTTACTACCTCGACGCGTTTTTGATCAACCACATCAAGGAAAACTACCCTTCTGTCAAATGCGCAGTCGCAACCTGCTTTGAGGAAGGCCCAAAGGCGTACCATACCTGCAACAATTCCTGGTACACCCTCATGGACGGCGGCCCGTGGAACCCGTGGATCCCTTCCAAGCAAAATACGCACGCGCCCGCTGCCAACGAAGCAGAGGACAGTGGCATTGTGGCCATTCCGCACCTTTCGCGCGATCTCATCGCCTGCTACGACGGCAACGGCTCCAATTTCGGCACGCATCCGCAAAACGTGCTGCGCGGCATGATCTATGAGGGCGATCAGTACCCCTATCTTTATAACCTCATTGACCAGTACCGCCACCTTGCCCGTTACAACCGCGGCTTCTGTTACAACATGATGTTCGTGGGGCCGGGCTGGCTCAACAAGCTTGGCCGCTGGGAAGCACCGCATTCACTGCTTGTAAAAAGCTATGAAGACGGTATGGCCTATTACGCCGCGCTTAAGGAAAACGGCCTTCTTGTGGATATGACGATGGCCGAATTTGCCGATCATTACCGCGAAACGCACACGTACGAGCAGCCCGAGTGTGCGCTCTGGCGCGACATCCTCTACGGTTCACAGAAGCAGCATTTCTGGTACTGCGACCCGTACATGCGCTTAACGCTCGATATGAACCAGGGTGGTGCGATCATTGACTTGCGCCCTTACGCCGCCAAGCTTGAAATTCCGGTGGGCATCGGCACAAAGCATGTGCAGGATGTGAGCTATCCATTTTTAATTCAAGCAAACTACCGCGCGGGGTATTTTACCCATTATGCGGGCGAAGGCACTGTGAAGAGCGCAAAAGTTGCCTACGGCGGCGAGGAAACGGATCTTTGCCTGTGCCGCACCAAAGCGCACTTCTCCGAGGAAGGCAATACGCGCGTTGTAACGCTCGACCCGGTGGAGGTTGTGCTTAGCGGGGTAACTGCTTCCATTCAAACCGTTTACCGTTTTGTGGAGGGAAGCTCTAAAATTGAAGTAAGGCGAAATGTGCTTTCCGTGAGCGAGCCGGACGCAAAGCTGACCATACGGGAATATGTAACCGCCTGCTACGGCACCACCGAATACCCCGAGGATATGACTGGCATTGTACTTTCGGTGGGCGACGGCAAGGGTCGCGAGGAAACCATAGAATACGCATACAAGTGCCGCGAAGCGGCGATGGACAGCGCTTCTTACGCGCGGGCGGTCGTGCCACAAATCAACACGGCGCTCAGCGTGGAAGGGGAAGGCTGCGCGTTCATCCGCGAAGGCTACGCGTTTTCCCCCATGTTCACCTTGGGGATGGAGGCGCAACGAGGCGAAAAGGAGACGCTTGTCACATGGCTCAGTCTGGCAAAGGAAAACTGAACTACCGTTGTCCGTCGTGCTTTATGCGCGACATCGACATGGATATGTTTTACGACCCCAACAAGGGGGAGTATTACTGCATTCGTTGCTGCTACTGCGGCAAGGAAGAGGATGTGCTCAAAAAAAACCAAATGGCACGTTTCCGCTACCGCAGCATGCTCACGCGTATCACCGCCTGGGAGGATTGAAATGTTTGACCTCGGAATGGATTTTTCCTCATTGGAGGAAACCGAAGCCTTAGGCGGTACCTTCCGCCAAAACGAAAGATCGGGCGACCTTGTTGAAATCCTCTCGCAAAACGGCATAAATGCCGCGCGCATCAGGCTTTGGGTAAACCCGTTTTCAGAAGAGGGTGAGCCTTATGGTGCGGGAAATTGCGATCTTGCGTGTGTCATGCGCCTTGCGCGGCGCGCGCGCGCAAAAGGCATGCGGTTTTTGCTCGACGTTCATTATAGCGATTTTTGGTGCGATCCTAGCCGCCAGCTTCCGCCCAAGGCGTGGGCGAAACTTGAATTGGATGAGCTTTGTCAACGAGTTTACGAATATACGCGCGCCACGCTTCTTTGCTTGAAGGAGGCGGGGCTTAAGCCCGATATGGTGCAGGTCGGCAACGAGATTACAAACGGCATGCTTTGGCCTTACGGCAGGCTATCAGACCCCGAACCCGGTTAAAAGCGCGAAGGCTATTTTGGGCTTTCCCGCCTTGTGAACGCCGGGTGCAAGGCCGTGCGCGAAAGCGGCGACGCAAAGATCATGCTCCATCTTGAGCGCAGCGGCGACAACGCCGTGTGGCGCGAATGGTTCGATGAGATCCTATCACGCGGTGCGGATTTTGACGTGATCGGCGCGTCGTACTACCCGTACTGGCACGGCAATTTTGAAAACCTTCAAAACAACCTCAACGACATGATCCGCCGCTATGACAAGGACGTTATGGTGGTGGAAACCGCCTACGCGTTCACTTCGGAGCATTTTGACCCTTCACTTGAAGGCGCGAACCTTGTCATCAACGATTCGCTCAAGTGCTACGACGGCAGCGACGCGCCTTATCCGCTTAGCATGGAAGGGCAGATAGCGTTTGTGCGGGAACTTTTGAACCTCGTAAAAAACCTCCACGGCGGACGCGGCAAGGGCGTATATTACTGGGAGCCCGCGTGGCTTCCTTTAAAGGGTTCCACATGGGCCACGCAAGCGGCGCGCGCCTATATGGATGAACTCCATAAACCCGGTGGAAACGAATGGGCGAACCAGTGTATTTTCGATTATCACGGGAACGCCAACGCTGCGCTTTTAGAATTCAAACGGTTCGCGCGATCCTGCGGCAAAGAATAACGAAAAATCCCTATGAGGCGGTAAAACGCTATTTCCTGCGCAATGCGCAGTCAAATAGAAAAAAAGTGAAGGAGAACAATGATGAAGAAAATTGCAGCAACCCTTATGGCTCTGCTCATGCGTCCTTTCCGTGTGCGCCTGTGCTGCACAGCCTGAGGCAGAGAACCCCGTAACCGAAACGGCCGCGCCCACTCCCGCCCAAACCGAAGCGGCCCCCGCTGAAAAGCCCAGCATCACCCTTACGCTGTGGGGATCGGAACTCCCCGAATTCCAAGCGGCTCTGCGCACGATGTGCGACAACTTCATTGCCGCCAACGCCAATGAAGCCAACATCACCATCGAAATCGGCGCGCAGTCCGAGTCCACCGCGAAGGACACCATCCTCCTGGACATCTCCGCCGCGGCTGACGTATTCTACTATGCCGACGACCAGACCGGCGAGCTTGTGAACGCTGGCGCTCTGCAGCCTGTTGAAAACGCGGATGCCATCGCGGCTGCCAACGGCGGTGCCGAAGCTGGTGCCGTACTTGCGGCTACCGTGGGCGGCAAGCTTTATGCCTACCCCGCCATGGGCGGCAACGGCTACTTCCTCTATTACAACAAGCAGTATGTAACCGCCGAACAGGCCGGTTCCTGGGCTGGCATTTTGGAAGCCGCGAGCGCCGCGGGCAAGAAGGCCACCATGCAGCTCAACAGCGGCTGGTACCTCTATGGCTTCTTCAAGGGTGCAGGCTTTGGCTGCGCGCTTGCTGAGGACGGCACCTCCACCACCTGCGACTGGAACACCACCGGTGGCACGGACGTGATGCAGGCCATCCTTGACGTCTCCACCAACCCGGGCTTCATCAATCTTGACGACGCTGCGTTTGTAACCGGCGTGCAGGAAGGTACCGTCGTTGCGGGCGTTAACGGCAGCTGGAACGCCGGCACCGTGCAGACCGCCTGGGGCGAAAACTACGCTTGCACCAAGCTCCCCACCTTCACCCTCGGTGGCAGCGAAGTGCAGATGGGCTCGTTCGACGGCTATAAGCTCGTGGGCGTAAACGCCTACTCCGAGAACGTGGGCTGGGCGATGCGCCTTGCCGAGTGGCTCACCAACGAAGAAAACCAGATTTTCCTCTACGAAGCCACCAACGGCAGCGCCGTTCCCTCCAACGTGAACGCCGCCTCTTCCGAGAGCGTACAGGCCAACCCCGTAGTTGCGGCGCTGGCAACCCAGTCCCAGTTCGCTTCCGCGCAGAGCCTCTCCGTGGGCGGCAACTACTGGACGCCGACCGAAACCCTCGGCAACATTCTTGCGCAGGGCAACCCCGATGGCACCGCGCTGCAGCAGCTTCTGGATGAAACCGTAGCCGGCATTACGGCCCCTGTGGGTTAATCTCTCCTTATTGTTAAGCCGATCCGCCGTGGAGCTCTGGCTCCACGGCGGAAATTCTCTTGAAAGAGGGGTATGCCATGAAGGACAATGAACGCAGCGACGCGCAGGTTTTTTTGCCCGTACGCGCGGCAAAAAGCTGGTTTGAGGGAGATCTTTTCGT
>DLFZ01000229.1:0-2391 GCA_002482435.1 Christensenella sp. UBA7707 | reverse complement strand
AAAAACGAGGTCAACGATTACGACAATTCGTTTTTGATTTTGCTGTTCGGGTTGATCGGTGTTCTTGTGATCGTCGCGGCCGTCATCATTTTGATGCGTATGGTTGCGGAAGCGCGCGAGCTTCAAAAAAAGGCGGAGGCAAACGAGCACATCAATACCTTCCGGGAGGATGTGCGCGAGCTTTTTAACCAAAAGTTCCACACCACATTGCTTTCGCTCCCCATTTTGGGCATCGTTGTGTTTACGGTGATTCCGCTGATTTTCATGATCCTTGTGGCGTTTACCAATTACGATCAGCAGCACATGGCGCCTTCGGAGCTTTTTACATGGGTGGGGATCGATAATTTTAAGCGCCTGTTCTACGACAAGCTCTCGGAAACCTTCGGCTATTCTTTCGGCAAGGTGCTTGGCTGGACGCTCACATGGGCGGTGTTTGCCACGTTCAGCTGCTACATCGGCGGCATTTTGCTTTCGCTTCTGATCAACCACAAGCGTACGCGCATCAAAAAGGTATGGCGCACGCTGTTTGTGGTGTGCATTGCCGTACCGCAGTTTGTATCGCTGCTTTTGGTGCGAAACTTCTTTGCGGATACGGGCATCATCAATACCATATGTGCAAACCTTGGTATTACGGAGTTTCTAAAGTCTGCCGGGCTTGTGGGGCAGGGGCTTAACTACATTCCGTTTTTGACCGACGCCAAATGGGCCAAGGTCATGATCATCCTCATCAATTTCTGGATCGGCGTTCCGTATTTGATGCTCATCGCCACGGGAGTGCTCATGAACATCCCCGCGGAATACTATGAAAGCGCCAAGATTGACGGCGCAAACGGTTTTCAAACCTTTTTCCGCATTACGATGCCGTTCATGCTCGGCGTTACGGGGCCGTACCTTGTTACGTCGTTTGTGGCCAACATCAACAACTTCAATGTCATTTACCTGCTCACGCAGGATGTGTATTTTACCATGGATACAAAGCTTGCGGCATCAAACGCCAAGGAAATCGACCTCTTGGTGACGTGGCTCTTCCGCCTCACCAACGATAGCTACAACTACAAAATGGCCTCCGTCATCGGCATTTTGGTGTTTGTGGTATGCGCGGTGTTTACGCTGCTGGCGTTCAACTATACCTTCAGGAAGGGGAAGGAGGACAAGTTCCAATGAAAAAAACGCGCCATGTCAACCCCAAACGCCTAGCAGGCGACGTTGTACGGCACTTGGTGCTTTTTGCGCTGGCCGTTGTATGGCTCGTGCCCATCGTGTGGCTCGTTTGCACGTCGTTTTCCAGCAACCCGGGCCGCAACATCCTCCGCTTTTTCCCCGAAAGCTTAACGCTTTCCAACTACGCAAGGCTGTTTACCGATACGGACTCGGTGTCGAATTTCCCCGCATGGTTTACGAACACCTTCATCGTAGCGTGTTTTACCTGTGTTATTTCCACGCTGTTCGTGCTGATGGTCGCGTATGCTACAAGCTGTATGCGGTTTCGCGGACGGCGCGTGCTCATGAACGTGGGCGTGCTTCTTGGGCTGTTTCCGGGCTTTCTCACGATGATCTGCATCTATTATATCCTCAAGGAATTGAAGCTTACCGATACACACTTGGGGCTTATTCTCGTGTATGCGGGAAGCTCCGGTCTCGGGTATTTGATCGCCAAGGGCTTCTTTGATACCATTTCACGTTCTATGATCGATGCCGCAAAGCTGGACGGTGCATCGGAAGCGGAGGTGTTTTGGAAGGTAATTCTTCCGCTCTCCAAACCAATCATCGTATATACCATCATCAGCTCATTCCTTACGCCGTGGATGGATTTCATCTTTTCCAACATCATCATCAAGTCTCGTCTTTCGGAAGATTGGACGGTGGCGGTGGGGCTTTTCAACATGCTCAACAAGAGCAGCGTCAACAACTATTTTTCGCGCTTCTGCGCAGGCGGTGTGCTCGTTTCCATTCCTATATCGGTGTTGTTTGTGATCATGCAGAAGTTCTACGTCGAAGGAGTGACCGGCGGCTCCGTGAAGGGTTAGTGTTATGAAGCGATTGTTTTGCCTTATCTTAAGCGCCGCGATGCTGTTTGCAGTGGGCTGCGCGAGTGCGCCGCCGGTGGCGGCGGAGCCTTCCCCACAAGTGGTTGCGCCTGTCGCAACGCCGGAGCCGCCCGTTGAAGCGGGGCTTATTGTGAACAAAATCGAAGGGTTATCAAACGACTTCATCATGGGTGCGGATGTCTCAAGCCTTATTTCGCTTGAACAGAGCGGCGTTACCTACTACGGCTTCGACGGTACCGCGCAAGATCCGCTTTTGACCATGCAGCAAGCGGGCATCAACTACATCCGTGTGCGCGTATGGAACAACCCGTTTGACGCAAGCGGAAACGGCTACGGCGGAGGC
>DLFZ01000104.1:18447-24838 GCA_002482435.1 Christensenella sp. UBA7707 | reverse complement strand
CTACACGCGCAGCGGTGAAGAAGAAACCCTCCTCATCGCGGTAAACCTTACGGGAAGCCCCGCAAGGGCAAGCCTGCCCGAGGCGAAAGGCGAATGCCTGCTCTCCACGCACGCTCCAAGACCGTATGAAACCAACTTACTTCTCGCACCTTACGAGGGCGTGGTGTTCCGGGTAGAACGGAAGGACTAAGCGGTTTGTAACGTGAAACTGCCCCGTGTTCGACGGCTTTTCGTCAAACGCGGGGCAGTTGTTTTGTGTAAGAGCAACTATAGGCTATGCCGGCATCAAAAAACTTTACAGCACGCCCTTCGGCATACTGATGTGCCATCATGAAGCCAACCATAAAAATNNCGACATGCGCGTCACAATGGACACCTTGCAGGGCGGGGAACGGTGAGTGAGCCGCCCTGAAAAAACTCAAGCACATGGCAAAGCCATGTGCTTGAAAGCGAAGCGCCTACACCACCGATGGTTCAAACATCAGCGCACCGGTTTCGATGCGTTTGAGGCTCAAACAGCTCACGTCAAGCCCCGTGTGTTCGTTCAAAATCATGTCCGCCATCACGCGGCCGGTGATGGGCCCAAACATAAAGCCGTGTCCGCTGAAACCGCACGCGGTATATAGGCCCTGTATGGCCTCAGACCTATCGTAAATTGGTTGACGGTCAGGCGACATATTATACAAACCGGCCCATTGGCGGATCACGCGGAGCTTGGCGACCGGCGGCAAAACCACAGAAATGGTTTTTGCCATTTCCTCGAGGAAGTGCCAGCCCGAGGTAACGCGCAAATCGCGCGGCTCGCCTTGGTCGCCGCGTCCCATGATGAAAGAACCGTGGGGGGATTGCTGCACATAAAGGTTGAGTCCGAATGACATCACCATCGGCCCCTGCATGGGCTCCACGGGTTCCGTCACGAGGATTTGGTGACGCTCGGAATAAACCGGCAGCTCCATGCCCGCCATTTCTGCGATGGTTTTTGAGTAGCCGCCCGCCGCGTTTACAACGACAGGGGTTTCAACTTCGCCCTGCGAGGTGACAACGGCTTTCATGCGCCCACCCTCAATGCGAAGGCCTGTGACCTCGGTTTGTGTGTAAAACTCCACGCCTAGGCGCTTCGCCGCGCGGTAAAATGCGTCGGTCGTTAAAAACGGGTTCAAGAAACCGTCTTTTTCGCAGAAGGCCGCGCCCTTGAGCACGGAGGTGTTCAGATGCGGCACGATTTCCTTCGCTTCCGCAAGGCTTACCATGCGCGAGGGGATGCCGCAGCGGTTTTGCACCGCCACGTTCTTTTCAAACTGCGCAAGTTCCTTTTCACTGTTGGAAATGAGAAGATAGCCCTTTTGCTTAAATTCCACGTCTCCGTCGTACTCTAAGATTTCGTTGGCGTGCTCGTAAAACTCAATGCTTTCCTTGGCGAGTAGGCAGTTCATTTCCGTGCCCCACTGCATGCGCACGCCTGCGCCGCACGCGCCGGTGGAACCCGCGCAGATGTAGCGCTTTTCAAGCACGACAATGTTTTTTACGCCCCTTGCTGCGAGGTTGTAGGCGATGGCGCAGCCGGAAATGCCCGCGCCGATGATTACGACATCTGCGTTACGCTTCATGACCTTCGCCCTCCTTTGCAAGAAGCTCCAGCCGCACGCCGGTAACGGGCGGGCGGGTGGTTTGCACCTTCAATTCCGCGGCGGGTTTTCCCGTTGCGGCGGAAAGCTCGCGCAGCACAAGCTGCGTGCAGGTTTTTCCCTTGCACGGGCCCATGCCGATGCGCGTGATGCGCTTGATTTCGTCAAACGTGGTGTAGCCCTTGGCGATGAGGTTTTTAACCTCTTCGAGCGTCACGTCGGAGCAGCGGCAGACAATGGTTTTTTCTTCCATAGCAAACAACCCCGTTCATCTCTTTCTATCCGAAAACTTCACATGCGGCAATGCGGCGCAAATTTTCCTCAGCCCCATGTACCCTCCGCGTTATGTATCCATCCGCTCCAGCGCAACCAACGCCTTATTGCGGTAGTTAAGGTCGGGGCGCGTTGTAAAGCCCAAACGTTCCCAAAAGGCATTGCCACCTTCGTTGCGGCCAAACACCACAAGTACGACCTTGCTTATGCCTTCGGCGCAAAGCGCCTCCAAAGCGGCATCAACAAGCCGCGTGCCTATGCCGTTGTGGCGAATTTCGCTTGCAACGCAGGTGTGATGAATGAAGCCCCGGCGTCCGTCGTGACCGCTCATGATCACGCCAACGATCCCACGCTCGTCCTCAGCATCAGCCACAAAACAAGTATGTGGGTTGCGTTTGAGGTACTTGTCGATACCCTCCCGGCTGTCGTCCACATCGTTCAAGCCCATTCCGGGCGTTCTGCGCCATAGGGCGTACACCGCATCGTAGTCCTGAATTTTGAATTCGCGAATCTTCATTCCACATCTCCCGCTCATCTTGACCCACTCGTTTGCAACAACGTGCGGCACTTCCTGCCGCAAGCGGTGAATTTCCGTTTTATGCCTCGGGGTACAGAAAACTCAGCCCTCTATCTGGATGTTGCGGAAGGTGTAAAGCTCGGCGCGCGGCACCTCCACGGTAACAACGGGTGTGCGGTCGAACGACTTGGGGTTTTGTACTTTCAAAACACGCACCATACTAAGGCGCTGTCCGGCGCGGTCAAGCCCCCATACGTTTTGGCCTTCCTTGGGTAACGGCAAAAACTCGTAGGGGATGCGGAATTCCACAAATTCCTTGGACTTGCTGCCGTCCACCACAAAAATGGCAAGCCCAGGGCAGCGGGAGAGGCAAACGGCGCAGCCCGTGCAGCGCGCGGCATCGAGTGCGGGGATGTTGTTGATGTCCTCCCCAATCTCAATGGCGTGTACCCTGCACGCGGTCGCGCACGGGTTGCACGGAATTCTTTCATAGCACTCAACAACGGCCACGGGACCGCGGTCGATGCGCTCTACGGGCGGAAACTTTTCTTTTACCCTTTCGGCACCTGGGATGCCGGTTTTCTCTAACATGAAAAGCCTCCTTTGGCAACGATGCTCAAGATGCCCTCTCGGATGTGCTTTCCGGCGGGGCCGGCGCGAAGCGCGTCGAGCTGGCCTTGAAGCTCTTGGCGCAGTTCCTCGTAGCGGGGGTGCACAAAGCCCAGCTTGGCGCTTGCGCAAAGCCCTGCAAGCGAGCCCTCTACCATGGCGGCGCTCGCCTCCTCAATGCCCGAGGTGTCGCCTGCGGCAAACACGTTTTCCACGGTGGTTTCATAATTTTCGTTGCGCACTGGCACGGTGCCGCCAAGCTGCGGTACATAGCGCATTTCACAGCCGCGCATTTCCAAAAGCTCCGCAAGCGGCGAAAGCCCCACGGCTACGCACAGCGTATCCACCTCGTAAAGCTTTTCGGTGCCCTCCAAGGGGCGGAAGCGTTCGTCCACCGCGCAAATCTCCACGGCCTTAAGCTCGGTTTCTCCAAGCGCACGCTTTACGGTGTGCGAGGTTAAAATAGGCACGCCCATGCGCGCGACCTTCGCCGCATGCACAAGGTAGCCGCCGATCTTGGGCGCGGCGTCGAGGATGGCGACAACCTTCACGCCCGCCTGCATAAGCTGATAGCTTACGATCAGGCCGATGTTGCCCGCGCCCACCATCAGCGCACGCTCGCCAGGCTTTACGCCGTACACGTTCATGAGCGTTTGCACTGCGCCCGCGCCGTAAATGCCCGGCAGGTCGTTGTTGGGAAAGGCCAGGGGACGCTCATATGCGCCCGTTGCCGCGATTACGGCGCGGGGCATAATTTTAAAGTAGTTCTCCTCTTTGTAAAGCGCTGTGGCAACGCCGTCTTCATAAAGGCCCACGGCGGTGGTGGAGGTCATAAGCTCCACATTGTTGGGGTAGCGCGCAATTTTTTCAAGAAGGATGTCGGCAATGTCCACACCGCGCACGGAGGCATGTTGCTTTTCGGAGCCGAAAAACATGTGCGTTTGCTTGACAAGCTGCCCGCCCGCCTTGGGGTTGCGCTCAAGAACCAGTGCGTGCGCGCTGCATTCCGCAGCCATGGCTGCGGCGCAAAGCCCCGCGGGGCCGCCGCCGATGATGAGAAGATCGGTTTTTTTCATACAACCGTCCCCTTTCCGCGCTGCGTTTCCACACGCATTCCCTCTTTGAGTTCGGTGATGCAGGTTTTCACATTGGAAACGCCGTCCACCACCATCATGCACGAGGAGCAGTTGCCAATGGCGCAGTAAAAGCCGCGCGGGCGGTGCAAAAACAGGCTTTCGCCCAGCACCTTTACCCCCGCCGCGTGCAGCGCGGCAGCAATGGTTTCGCCCTCGTAGCCTGTTACATTTTCGCCGTTAAAGGTAAATTGAATTTCTTTCCCGCGCGAAAACGCGAGAATGGGGTGTTCTTCAAGTCGCATGGGCATCGCCTCGCAAATCCGTATAAGATTCGGGAAAACAAGAAAGGAACCAAAGAAAAAGACGCGGCGGAGAGATAGGAAAGTGCATTGCCCGCCTCTGATAGAGTAGCGCATTTTTTTTTCGTTTTCAAGCGGCGTGGAAGCGGGGAGGGGCATGAAACACGTATTATATGATATATTCTGCAAGCAATAAAATGCGGACGTTTCAAATATATAATATAAGCCTCTGTCCGCCCCGTTTCGCTCCCTCTTGCGCCTGTGCTACAATGGGGTTGAAAACTTACGGAAAGGGAGCAAGCTATGAGCAACCGTTTTTTTGAAATGGCGCTGCCGTACAACGAGCCTGTTTTGACTTACGCCCCGGGAACGAAGGAGCGCGAGGAGCTGAAAAAGGAACTGAAGCGGCAGGAAAAGCTGTGCCTTGAAATTCCGCTCATCATCGGCGGGAAAGAGGTTTTTACGGGCAACAAGGGTAAGTGCGTCATGCCGCACGACCACGGCCATGTGCTTTGCGAATACCACATTGCAGGCCCCAAGGAGCTTGAAATGGCCGTTGAGGCAGCCTTGCAGGCCAAGGCCGAATGGGAGGAAATGCCGTGGCTTCAGCGCGCGAGCATTTTCAAAAAAGCGGCGGATCTTCTCGCAGGGCCTTACAGGCAGGTGATGAACGCAGCCACCATGCTCGGCCAGAGCAAAACCGCCTTTCAAGCGGAGATCGACGGCGTGTGTGAGCTTTGCGACTTTTTCCGTTACAACGCGTACTTTGCGCAGGAAATTTTTAAACAGCAGCCCGTTTCCACCCCGGGCATCATCAACCGTATGGAATACCGCGCGCTCGACGGTTTCGTTTGCGCCGTTACGCCGTTTAACTTTACATCAATCGGCGGCAATTTGCCCACAGCACCCGCAATGCTCGGCAACACCGTGGTTTGGAAGCCCGCCTCCACATCCGTGCTTTCCAACTATTATGTGATGAAGATTTTGATGGATGCAGGGCTTCCCGCGGGCGTCATCAACTTTATGCCCAGCCGCGGCAGCGACGTGAGCAAGGTCGTGCTTTCGCACAGAAAGCTCGGCGGCTTCCACTTTACGGGCTCTACCGATGTGTTCCGCAGCGTTTGGGCGCAGGTCGGAAAAGACATCGCCAATTACGAATCGTACCCACGCCTTGTGGGCGAAACCGGCGGCAAGGACTTTGTGTTTGCACACCCGAGCGCGGATGTAGAGCCGCTCGTGGCGGCGCTTGTGCGCGGTGCGTTCGAGTTCCAAGGGCAAAAATGTTCCGCCGCCTCGCGCGCGTTTATCCCGAAAAGCCTTTGGGGCACGGTAAAAGCGCGCCTTGTTGAGGAAACGGAAAAGCTCAAGATGGGCGACGTGCGCGACTTCACAAACTTTATGGGTGCAGTGATCGACAAGGCCGCGTTTGAAAGCATCAAGTCTTACATCCACTTTGCGAAACAAAGCGCGGACGCATCTGTCATCGTTGGCGGCGGCTGCGACGATAAGAAGGGCTACTTCATCGAGCCCACCGTAATCGAGGCGAACAGCCCCTACTTTAAAACCATGGTGGAGGAAATTTTTGGGCCGGTGCTCACGGTGTACGCGTACGACGATGAGAAGCTCGACGAAGCGCTTACCGCTTGCGACGAGGCCTCGCCCTATGCGCTTACCGGCGCCATTTTCGCTTCGGACCGCGCAGTGATCGAAACGCTCGAAAGAAGGCTTGCACACAGCGCGGGCAACTTTTACATCAACGATAAGCCCACCGGCGCCGTGGTAGGCCAGCAGCCGTTTGGCGGCGGTCGCGCCTCCGGCACCAACGACAAGGCGGGCAGCGCCCTCAACCTCAACCGCTGGCTGAGTCCCCGCGCCGTGAAGGAAAACCTTGCGCCGTCAAGCGCAATTTCGTACCCGTTCATGAGCGAGAGATAAAACCTTACTGGCAGGCATTGGGCCGTTTTTGAGCAAGGCGCTCGAAAACGGCCCATC
>DLFZ01000104.1:10766-18390 GCA_002482435.1 Christensenella sp. UBA7707 | reverse complement strand
TTTATGGAGCGCAAAAGCAACAAGATACGACCTGCCAACCGGGCGCCCTCGTTGAAGGGGTGGCTCATCATGATGGTGCTTGGGTGCTGGATCTTACCGATTCTCCTTTTCACGGGCACCATGGGCTATTATGCCATGAGAAACCTCCGCAACCAAATGACCGATACCATCACCACCAGCGCGCAAAACGCCGTGCAAAACGCGACGGACGCCATCAACTCCGCCATGGAGGCCTCTCGTGCGTCCTCGTACGACCATACGGTGCGCGACGCCTACGAGGCGTACCTCAAAAACAAAAACGGCGTTTCGCTTTACGCGGACGTAACAGAATACCTTACGCGCCAGTACCGCTACAACGACGTGTTCATCACGACCATGCTGTTTTTCTGCGACGCGCCCGACACGGTGTACTATACCAACAACCGCGCTAACACCAACGCCTACGGCAACGTGTTGAATTACAAACAAAACGTTCACGACGCGGTGCTCCATTACGCAAAAAGCATCGGCACCGACGTGCGCTTTTTGGAGGTGCAAGGGCGGCTTTATATGATACGCAACATCGTAGATGGCTCTTTTGCGCCATACGCGGTGATCGTGATGGAGCTCGATACGCAAATTCTTTTTCAAAGCGTGAACAGCGTGGTATGGCTCAAGGCGGCTTCGGTAAGCATGGGCGGCGCAACGGTTCCGCTTGATGGCGGCGGCGTTGCCTTCGATGAGGAGGATGTGCCGCGAAACGGCGTTGCATATACCGTGCGCGACAACAACATTTATGAAGTGCGCGCAAAGAGCTATGCCGCGCCAAACGACATCGTGTTTGCGCTGGAGGTGGATAGTACTCCCTTTGTAAGCGAAATTGCCAACTTCAGAAACCTTATTTTGTCGATGGTGGTGCTCGCCGTGCCGCTGATGGTATTTTTGATCATCGCATTTTATAAACACATTTCCGCACCGGTGCAAGCGCTTTTGCTTGCGGCGGAGCAGATACGGCGCGGGAAACTCGGGTACCGGCTTGAGCAGCAGCCCAAAAGCCGCGAGTTTATTTATTTGACCGATAGTTTCAACCAAATGTCGCAAAGCATGCTCGAGCAGCTTGAAAAGAGCCGCAACGAGCAGGTCGCCTTGCAGGATGCGCGCATAAAGGCACTGCAATCGCAAATCGNNTCAACTGGGAAGCGCGCATGGCGGGGAACCTGAAGGTTTCCCACATGATCGAGGCGCTTTCCACCATGCTTTCCGCCGCCACGGCGCGCGGCACCAAAAGCTCCGTCTATTTGAGCGAGGAGCTTTCGTATGTGGACGCGTACCTTTATATCATTTCGGTGCGGCTCGGCAAGCGCCTACGCGTGGCGCGCGAGATCGACGAAGCCCTTCTTGTGGTGAGCGTGCCGCAGCTTGTCATGCAGCCGCTTGTGGAAAACGCCATCGAGCACGCCATTGCCCCGCGCCAGCGTGGCGAGCTTACCATACGCGCCTACCGCGAGGAGGACGACCTTGTTTTGGAGGCCGAAAACGATGGGGAAATGGCCGAAGGCGACCTTGCCGCCACGACAACCTTGCTCCAGTGGGACGAAAGCAGCGGCTATACACCAAAGAGCGGGAGCCTTGGCATAAGAAACGTAAACCAGCGCATCAAAATACTTTACGGCGCAGCCTACGGCTTGACGATCGAAAACACGGCACGGAAAACAACGCTTGCGCGCATAAGGCTGCCGCTTATTGAAGCCGCGGGGGATGGCAGCGCGGCGAACGACGACGTCTGAGGGAGAAAAATGGAGTGTTATTTGATTCGCCACGGAGAATGTGAACCGCCTTGTGAAAGGAACTACGACCTTAACTTGCGCGCGGCAAACGGGCCGCTTACACAGCGCGGCATAAGACAGGCACATGCGCTCGCGCAGCGCATGGAAGGGGTTTTATTTGACGCGGTGTTTTCAAGCGATCTTTTGCGCGCGAAGGAAACCGCACGAATCCTTTGTGAAAAGACCGGAATGGTTCCCGTTTCCAGCGAGGCTTTTCGAGAGATCGACATGGGGCTTGTTGCTTACCGCCCGTGGACTGACTTCCCGCAGGAGTACCAAAAGTGGGCGCGTCACGAAGAGGATCTGCCCTATCCGCAGGGCGAAAACGGCGAGGCGGTTGCCCGGCGTTTTTTTGCGCAGTTTGCGCACATTGCACAAAGCGGGTATTCGCACGTCGCAATCGTATGCCATGGCGGCGTAATACGCTGCGCGGTTTGCGGCGTCTTGGGGCTGCCTCAGCAAAGGCGGTTCCTTTTAGGCGATCCGGTGGAAAACTGTTCCGTAACGGTTGTAAAACACAACCCGCAAACGGGGGAATATCGCCTTCAAAGCTTCAACGACGCCGCGCATCTTGCAGGCGTTTTCTAGCGGGGAAACCCGCGAAGCACGGGCGTGCCGTGCGACAAAAAGCCCCAAAAACATCTCTTTTATGTTCGGCGGCGCGGTTTCGCCGCGGCGATTTGCACGTTGTTGGCGCGAATTTGGCAAGCAGGAGCAAGAAAAGGCAACTTAAGCTATAACCAAAGGATTGCGTTCTAGGTAAAATATTAGTGCAAATCATTTTTCCCGTGCGAAATCAGCCTGTCCTATGGGCGCACGGTTTTGTACGGCCAAAAATCCGCTAAAAAATCAGTACGGAGGAAATGTTCATGAAGAAGATCATCACCCTGCTTCTGGTTGCCATGATGTGCCTGAGCGCGTTTGTGGCATGTGCGGCGCCCGCCGCCGAAGGCGAGCCCACCGCCGCGCCCGCCACCGAAGCGCCCGCTACCGAAGCGCCCGTTTCGGAAGCCCCCGCTGCTCCCGTTGAGCTCAACGTCGTAACCTCTTACGGCGGAGACGACGGCAACCGCGTCAACTACGAGGCCGGTATCGCCGCTTACGAAGCTGCCACCGGCAACACCGTGCTCGACGCTTCCGCCACCTCCAACGAGGAGTGGAAGGCCAAAGTCATGACCGACTTTGAAACCGGCACCGAACCCGACGTTCTGTTCTACTTCAGCGGCGTGGACGCCAACGCCCTCATCGAAGGCAACAAGCTTGTTTCCATCGAAGAGATCCGTGCGGAATACCCCGACTACGCCTCCAACATGAAGGACTCCATGCTTCCCGCTTCCCCCGTTGATGGCAAGCAGTACGCTGTGCCCGTGAACGGCTACTGGGAAGGCCTGTTCGTGAACAAGGCCGTGCTCGAGGCCGCCGGCGTTGCCGTGCCCGGTGCGGACTACACCTGGGATCAGTTCCTGGCCGACTGCGAAAAGATCAAGACAGCTGGCTTTACGCCCGTTGCCGTTTCTTTGCAGGAAGTGCCGCATTACTGGTTTGAGTACACCGTTTTGAACAACGGCAGCATTGCGAACCATCTCGAGCTCCCCGCCGCCGCCGATGACGCCGTGGCGCAGAAGTGGGCTGCCGGCCTTGCCGACATCACCGAGCTCTACACCAAGGGCTATCTGCCCGCCAACACCCTCACCGCCACCGATGCTGAAACCTGCCAGCTGATGATCGACGGCACCGCCGCGTTCCTCATCGACGGCAGCTGGAAGGTTGGCTTCTTCAAAGAGAACGCCGCCGACCATCTTGATGATTACACCGTCACCTTTGTGCCCGGCAAGGGCGAACGCGTTGCCACCGAAGTGATCAGTGGCATCTCCATGGGTTACTACATCACCCGCAAGGCGTGGGATGATCCCGCGAAGCGCGAAGCTGCTGTGAAGTTCGTTGAAATGATGACCGCCGACGACATCGTATCCACCTTCGGCGCCACCGCCGTGACCGCTCTGAAGAACGGCGCGACCCCGCCGGCCGATGCTGACTCCCTTAGCCTCGCCGCCATCGAAATGAACAAGGGCGTTACCGGCTTTGTGGGCGCAGCGCAGGACGGTCTCTCGCCCGAGGCGCGCGGCGATTTGTTCGCCAACGTGAAGAACATCGTCACCGGCGGCATGACCGCGCAGGATGCTCTCGCTTCCATGCTGACGAAGTAATTTCTACGGAACCTCCTTATTACGGCGCAAGGGCCGTCCGGTCAGCCCGGACGGCCCTTCGTCAAAACGACAGCCGTTTTAAAATCCCTGCCGCAAAGCCGCGGACGACTTCATGACGAACTGGTGGTATGGCTATGACGACTTCCACGATCTACAAAAAAAAGACGCCGCTCTTATTTTTCCTCATACCCGCTTTCGCGTTTATGACGCTGTTTTTATACTATCCGTTCGTCGTTAACATCGTGAACAGCTTCTCAAAAATCAGCGGCCTCGGCACGGCAGCGGAAGGGCTGAACACCCCGTGGTATGAAAACTACTTAAAGCTTTTTCAAGACCCCAACATCGTTACGGCGCTTAAAAACACGCTCTTGATGATGCTTTGCACGATCGTGTTTCAGGTGGGCGTCGCGCTTGTGCTTGCGCTTTTGGTCGACAGGATCGGGCGCGGCTCGCAGTTTTTCCGCACGGTCTACTTTTTCCCCATCGTCATCAGCGCCACGGCGCTGGGCCTTCTTTTCAACCTCATCTTCCTTTACAACGGCGGCATGGTCAACCAGATTGCCCAGAAGTTTTTTGAGGTGACGCAGTTCATCGACTGGAAGGATGAAGACCATTACTTTATCACGATGCTCATCCCCGTTATGTGGCAGTACGTCGGTTTTTATTTTGTCATCATCGTTACGGGGCTCAATAACATTTCCTCTGAAATTTACGAGGCCGCCGAGATCGACGGTGCGTCAGGCTTTAAACGCACGCGCTTCATCACGCTGCCTCTTTTGAGAAACGTGCTGTGCACCTGCCTTGTACTTGCCATTACGGGCGCTTTGAAGGTATTTGACCTGCCGTGGGTGATGTTCGGTTCTGGCATTCCCATGGATCAGTCGTGGCTCACGGGCACATACATGTACAACCAAACCTTTATCAGAAGCGATGTGGACTACGGCTCCACCATCGCCGTAATCATCGTGGTGCTGGGCGTTGTGATTTCCCGCATCTCAAACACCATCTTTAAGGAAAAGGATTATTGAGAGGGGGAAAGGGTATGAAAGGCGGCAGCAAAAACAGGAAGAAGCGCGTAAGCGCCTCGAAAATTTTCACCTACGGCGCGCTTAGCGTATGGGCGCTTACCACCATTTACCCGTTTCTCTGGGTAATCATCAACTCCTTTCGTTTGAAAGGGAAAATCCGCTCGGATTCCTTCTCCATCCCTTGGCCGGGCAGCTCGGATTTTACGCTCGACAATTTTCGACTTGCCTTTGACCGCTTTTTGGTGGGAACGGCGTACAAAAACAGCTTTATCATTTCCACGGTGGTCACGCTGGTCGTAATCGTGCTTGCGGGCTTTGCGGCCTACGGGCTTGTGCGGTATAATTTTAAAGGGAAAAAGGCACTGTATTCGCTCATCATCGCAAGCATGATGTTCCCGGTGTTTGCAACCATCATCCCCGTTTACCGTATGGAAGCTGCGTGGGGGCTTGCCGGCACCGGCAACACAACGCTTTCGCTCATTGCGGTCATGCTGCCGCAAATCGCGGGCAATCTATCGTTTGCGATCATTGTTTTGATGGGCTTTATCCGTTCGCTCCCCGTGGAGCTTGAGGAGGCGGCGTATCTCGACGGCTGCAACGTGTTCCAAATTTATTTTAAAATCATCATGCCGGTCGCCAAACCCTCGTTTGCCACGGTGGCGATTTTCACCTTTTTGTGGTCGTACAACGATCTTTTTACGCAAATGTTCTTTTTGCGCCTCCCCAAGGAAAGAACCATTACGCTTCTGCTCAATGAGATAAGCTCTCAGGCGGGCGTGAACTATGGGCTTATGGCTGCGGGCGTGGTGCTTGTGGTAATCCCCATTCTTGTGGTATATGTGTTCTTGCAGAAAAACATCATCAAGGGCCTTACCATGGGCGCTGTGAAGGGATAATCCAAAACGGGGGTAGGAATGCCGCTTAAGGTTGTGCTGGTAGATGACGAGGAGATCATTGTGGAGGGCCTCAAAAAGGTCGTCCCTTGGTCTCGCTACGGCTGCGAGGTCGTCGCTGTTGCCAGCGACGGCGAAAGCGGTGCGCGCGCCATCCGTGCGCATCAGCCGGACATCTTGTTTACGGACATCAAAATGCCAAACGGCGACGGGCTTGCCATGCTTGCGGGGCTAAGGAGCGAGTTCCCCGAAATGAGCGTGGTGGTGCTTACTGGTTACAGCGATTTTTCCTATGCGCAGCAGGCGATACGCCTTGGCGTAAGCAGGTTTCTTTTAAAGCCCTCCAAAATGGACGAGATCGAGGAGGCGCTTGAAAGCATTGTAACCAAGCTTGGCGTGCGGGAAGAGGAAAAGATCGAGGAGAACGCCCCGCAAAGCGCCAATAGCTTTGTGGTACGTTGTGCGCTCAATTACATGGAGGAGCACTTCAGCGAAAAGCTGAGCCTTGCGGAAGTGGCGGAGCGTTGCTATGTATCCCAGTGGCACCTTTCAAAGCTTCTCAACAAGCACGCGGGTCAGAATTTTTACGACATTCTAAACGGCATCCGCATCAAGGCCGCAAAGGGGCTTTTGTTTGACCCGACGCTCAAAATCAGCGACATCTGCGATATGGTGGGGTATACGGATACAGCGCACTTCTCCCGCGTGTTTAAAAAGCTCGAGGGCATGAGCGCCAACGAGTACCGCAATACTATGTGCAAGGAAAAATAAAAATCTCAATTAAAACAAACGCCTGAGGGAATGACAACCTTCGGGCGTTTGCTTTGTTATAAGGGTGGCCCCTCAAGCTGATGCAAAATCCGTTCAATCCGTTCCGAGCAGTCCCTTTTCCGATCTTCCGCTTTCCGCCAGGAATCCGACAGGGGGAAACAAACACCGTCCTTCGCGTCCGCGCTCATATCCCACAGCCCGTCGGCGCCTCGATAAGATTTGAGCCACTGTGCGGCGGGTGCGAGCAGGGCGCGGCTGAAGGCGCTTTTGTAGGCAAGCATCAACTCGATTGCCGCAAGGTAACGGCTGGCCTCCTTCGAGTGAAAATCCGAAGGCGGCTTCGTGAGCGCGCCGCCGTAAACGTAATAGATGCCCGAGGGACGGTTCAACACATCCGAAAAGAAGGCCTTCTCCATACGTTTATCAAGCGCAGTTGATACAAGGGAAATTTGGTAAAACGCCGTAAAGTCAGCAAGCCTTGCGCCAAAGGGCTTTGCACCAAGGTTTTTTGTGTATGCCGCAACGTAGGTACGGTGATCGTAGCGTCCGCTTTCATAAGCTGCGGAAACAGTTTGCCCCCATTTTTGTGCCATGTCGTTTGCGAGCGCATCGCTTTGTGTAAATCGGCTGATCCACGCGCTGAGTATGGTGCGCGTAAAAAGATCCCAGTCGTGCGTTTTTTCGCGCCGGTCGGGCAGGGATTCGCTGCCCGCGAGACAGTTGTGCATGTAATGGAGCGCGGCGCAAACGGGCGGGTCGTTTTCCGTAAAACCAAGGCGTTCGAGCCGCCTGAGCGCCTGTTCGGTGGTGATGGGTGCACCGCTGCTTTCGCTGAGCGAGTGAAAGTGACCCCATGCGCCGTTTTCCCTTTGCAGCGCAAGGAGCTTTTGTGCGTGTATGCCGGTTTTGTGATCGGTATA
>DLFZ01000104.1:8099-10712 GCA_002482435.1 Christensenella sp. UBA7707 | reverse complement strand
AGGAGGGGCTTCTTCACAAATTGCGCACAGCAAAACCTGAAAGTGTGCATGTTGCATAAATGCAGGAATTTTGTTAAAACTTTCATTATTTTGACAGATTTAATGGCATATGGTACATTTATGCTATCAGCTTTTCATTTTTAAACATGGTATCCAAAAAGATCATTAAAAAGAGAAAATTCGAACTTCGGCGTTCCCTTGTTGACATTCGATCGACGCACGGCGGCGGGCTTTTATGCCGTTCCATAATTTTTTGCAACTACAGAATTTAAAAATTCTGTTTTACAAAAGTGAAGCAAAGCGGAGGTTGGCAGTGATGAAAAGGGTGAAGGGTACAGAAAAAACCAGATCGCTCAGGACCAGAGTCGTTGCGGACTTTTTGGTCGTACTTGTGGCCGCGTTTTTGATCATGGGCGCGGTTATCACGTTAAACGCGCGCGACACGGTATCTACGTTGAATTTTGACCTGACAGAGCAAGTCGTGCTTGCGCGCGCGTCCGAAATGGGTAGGTACATCGACGGCATCGTGAACGACGCAAAAACGTGGGCAGGACGGGAAATCATAAGCTCCGGCGATCTTGACGTAATTCGCGCGGATCTAGAATCCCGCCAGGAAAAGCTGCGTTCGGACTATTTGATGGTGTTTTACTCCGACATGGAGGGGAATTATTTCTCCTCGATGGGCGCCTCCGGTTCGATTGCCGACAGGGATTACTTCTTGCAGATCGCTGAGCAGGGCAAGGATTATGCCATCAGCAACCCCGTGGAATCACGCTCCACGGGAAAAGTGATCTTCAGCGTGGCCCATGTGGTAACGGACAAGCAGGGCAACCGAATCGGTGTGTTCACCGTAACCATCCTTCTTGATACGTTCAACGCGGTGGTCAACAACATCAAAATCGGCGATGCGGGCTTTCCGTGGATTGTGGACGGTACGGGTCTAGTTATTGCGCATCCGGATGATGCGTTTCGGCTCAAGCAGAACGTTCTCGGCGCGGAAAGCGGCCTTATAGGGTTTGAAAGCATGGCAAAGTCCATGACCAGCGGCGGCGAGGGAAGGGGGCAGTATACCGATGCCGCCGGCGAAAGCTACTATGCCGTTTACGCGCCCATACCGGGTGCGCCAAACTGGAGCATGGTGTATTCCATTTCCGAGGCTGAAATGATGAAACCTGTCAACAGCCTAACGGGTACGGTGCTCATCGTTCTTGCGGCGGTCCTTCCGGCTGCGGCGGTGGTGGCGCTGATTCTTGCGGGCCGCATTGTGAAGCCCGTGGGCGAGGCGGCAAGGCTTGCAAGTGATTTGGCAAACGGCGCGCTTGAAAGCCCTGCGGGCAAGCACAGCAACGACGAAGTGGGTAGGCTTACAGAAGTTTTGGATAAGCAGGTGCGCCAGGCGTTTCTCACCATCGAGCAGGCGCGAAGTAGAGCGAGCAAGCAGGCGGCGTATCAGGCCAGCGAAGCGGATAAGCTTCTTGGTGTACTCAAAAGCTTTGCGCAGGGCGAACTTGCTGTGCGTGTAAAAGTAGCCGAGGGCGATGCGGACACGGTAGAGCTGAACGCGCTCTTTCACGAGATCGCCGGGAACCTCAACGGCGCACTTCGTGAAATTCAAAATTACATCAGCGAGATTGCCGACACGCTTGGTGAAATGGCGCAGGGTAACATGACCGTCGCCATCGATTCCGAATATAAGGGCGACTTTGTGGTTCTTAAAAACTCCATCAACCACATCGCGCAAACCATCAACGGGGTTCTTGTGGAAATTGGCATGGCGGCGGAGCAGGTTGCGGCCGGTACCCGCCAGGTATCCTCGGGCAGCCAGAACATTTCGCAGGGTGCGACCGAACAGGCAAGCTCCATTGAGGAACTGACGGCTTCCGTTTCGCAGATTGCTGCGCAAACGCGCGAGAATGCAATGCGCGCCAATAAGGCGAGTGAACTTAGCGCCGCTGCGGCAGGCGGTGCGCAGCGCGGCGGCGCGCGCATGGAGGATATGCAGCGGGCCATGCGCGAAATTAGCGACGCATCCGATAGCATTCAAAAAATCATCAAGGTGATCGACGACATTGCCTTCCAAACCAACATTCTCGCGCTCAACGCCGCTGTGGAGGCGGCACGCGCGGGCGCGCACGGAAAAGGCTTTGCTGTTGTGGCCGAGGAGGTTCGAAACCTCGCGCAGCGCAGCGCTTCCGCGGCAAACGAAACCACACAGTTGATCGAAAGCTCCATGCAAAAAACCGCGGCGGGTGAAAAGTTGGCCAACCAAACGGCTGAGGCGCTTGTGGAGATCGTATCCGGCGTTCGTTCGGCTGCGACGCTTGTGGAAGAGATTGCGCATGCGTCGGGTGAGCAGGCCACGGCAATCGCACAGGTGGATATGGGCGTGGGGCAGATGTCACAGGTCGTGCAAACGAACTCCGCCACTTCGGAGGAAACCGCCGCCGCCGCGCAGGAGCTTTCCGGACAGGCCGAAATGCTCCGCAATATGGTGGGGAGGTTCCGCGTGAAGGACTAAGCATATACAGGGAATATCAAGGTGTTAAAAAAGTGGCCGCGCGGGTTTGCCGCGCGGCCACTTTTATGTTGAAACGAAATACGCTTTAAAGCAGC
>DLFZ01000104.1:0-8034 GCA_002482435.1 Christensenella sp. UBA7707 | reverse complement strand
AGGTACGCCTCATAACGCGCCTTGTAGGCGGGAAGAACGATGAGGTTCGTTGCCTCAAACTTGTTGACCCATCGCGCATCCGAAGTTTCGTCGGTTTGCGTTATGAGCTCGCCACCCGTATAAATGCAGGCGAAATCAAGAATCAGCTTCGTAGGAACCTCCTCATAACCGCTATGGCCGGGGCGGCTAGAGGTGTTGGAAGAAACAACCGCGAGTGATTTCACCTCTACGGTTACGCCGCTTTCTTCGTGGATTTCGCGCANNCCTCCTCTTCCTCGAACTGCATCCAAAATAGCAGTTTTGAGGTCGAAGAGCTTTGAAGGCCGAAAAGTATGTCAGCGCAAGGCGTTGGTGCGAAAGCGTGGCGGGTCCACGGTAAGCACCGACAACAAAGCGATGGCGTGCTTTTCAGCCTTCAGAGCCGCAAGGGTTCGGCTCCCCTCGCCTTAAGAGCTTCGAACAGGGTTTCTCCGTTTTCAACCTGCCCGCCTGTCCAAACCCATTCACCATAGAGATTTTTAATAAGAAGCACTTCGCCCTTGTCATTTTCCACAATGCCAGCAACTGCTACGATATGCGTTGGAAACCTTTTCATGCGAAGCGCTCCTTTTGTAAAATCTGCTGAGCGAAAACCAATCAGGTCATTCTCTGAAGCATCTCCCTATATGGGGCGCAAAAAAGCATATGCCGCTATTGGCGTGCGTATGGCAAAAACCGGGGGTTTAAAGCACATGCTTGCTTCGTGTATTGCATAAGAAGGTATCGGACTGAAAGGCGTTCAAGCTGATCTCGCCGATTACTGCGCTTTGCTGCTCAATGGTTTGCGCCTTGCGACCGCATAAGCGCCCGTAAGCGCCGCGGCAAGAAGCAGTGCGAAGGCTGCGCCAAGGTCTGATTCGTCGCCCGTGTTCGGCACGCTGGGAGCGCCCGTGGTGAAACTTACGGTGTTGCCGTAATATACGGTTCCTTCATTGGTGCGCGCATACGCCCGTACGTAATACAGGGTGCTGGCTTTCAGCCCGGTGGCGGAGGCCTTGAAATCCTCGCCGGCCTTCACATCGAGCACGCCTGCCGTGTTGAAATCGGGAGAGGTTGTAGTCGAAAGCAAAAACCCGCGTTGCCCGATGGATACGGTCGGAATGCCGGACACGCCGCCCGAAAGCGCAGCGCCCGTGCCGGAAACCGTGGAAGCCGGATAGGTGTAAACGTCCTGCTCGGGGGCGGCAACGGGAACCTTCACCCATACTTCGGCCGGTTCAACCGTTTCATCGGAATAGCCGATGTATTTGTAGTAGCCGCCTTCCTCCATATCGAAGTCACCTTTGGCTCTGGAAACGTCATCGCCGCCCTCGAGGCTCGGCACATAAAGAAGAATATAAATCTCCGTGCCCGAAAGCTTACCGTTGATGACGACGCGGCTCTGCGACCATGTATATGCGCCGATAACGCCCGATACACTGCCGATAACGGTAACGAGACAACGTTGGTTGGCTCTGATGGCAGGTTGCTCTGTTGAACTCGATGTTATATTGCCGTTTATGGTCACTGTAGCAGCGCCGTACTGTGGATCGCCATTTGCGAGCACGCCTACGCCGTTTGTGCTGATGTTGCCGTTTACGGTAATAGAAGAATTCGGTCCGGCATCAATGCCACATGCGGTATCCTTGCTGTCGGGGTCGAGAAAGTTAAGGATGTTGCCATTGACGGTGACATTGCCGCTTTCGGTGCGGAGCCCGCAGTTGTTTCCTGTGATATTGCCGTTGATAACCGCAGTTCCCCCCGAAATGCCAAGCCCCGTGCCGCTTTCGCCCTGTGCGGTAAGTGGGCCGTTTACGGTAAGGGTTGAGCCGCTTCCTAGAACCGTAGCGGCATAGCCGGAAGAGCCTGAAACGATTGTACTGCCCACCGTTACATTGGCTGTACCGCCGTCATTGGATTCTACCTGTAGGCCGTATTCCCCCCCTGTAACGGTGCAATTGCTCGTGACGGTAGCGATTGCGCCATTGCCTTGCGCCGAAACAAACATGCCGTAGTACATTCCTTCCGCACTGAAGGAGCCGGGACCCACAAAGCTTAAGCTGCTCGTATGGCCCTCTTCGGCAGAAATTAAGCATCCTTTACCATACATCACATCTTCGGGTGGAAGTTCGGTATCCTCATTTATCACGGTAAGGTTGCACGAACCCAAAGCAAGCGTAATTTGCTTGTTTACAATGCGAAGACCGTAGCGCTCAGTTAAATTCGAGGGTAGTTCCGGGCTGGATTCAGAGTATTTTTCGATCGTAATGGTGGAACTGCCTCCTTCAGGTACCGCGTCAATGGCAGATTGGAGGGATGAATGCCCGAGGCCGGCACCGTTGTTTTTAAAGACGTAAGCGGAGATTGCCAGCGAGGAAATGGGGAACAGGCTGAGCGCCATCAGCGCCGCGATGAAAAGACACAGGTGTTTTGCGGTGGCTTTCTTCATAAGGGTGTCTCCTTGTGAATGGGATTTTTGGTAACAGTTGATTTTTGCGTACGGGCGCAAAAGCAGATGTTGCAATATACGGGAAGCAATGGAAGATAAGGAATGGAAATTGTCATTATTTGCCATTATATACGGACAGAACTTATTTTGGAAGATAAAAATAAATGCTCTCCGTAAAAGCGGAAACGATTGTACCGCCGCAACAACGAAAAGCAAAATAGAGAAATTAAAAAACAGAACTTAAAGGAGAATATCCTCGCAAGATGCTCCCTTGTGGAGCACAAAAAAGCACATCCCATTTTCGTCGTGTGTATGGTGGAAGCCGAGCTTTTCAAGCACATGCTTGCTTCGCGTATTGCGTGCGGTGGTATCCGCATAAACGGCGTTCAAGCGAAGTTCGCCAAACGCATAGCGGATGGCGAGCTTTTCCGCTTCGGTGCCGAACCCTTTGTTTTTCACAGCGTCGTTGGCAAGGACAATGCTCATGGTGCATGTTTTGTTTTCCGCTTCGATTCTTTTGAGCTGAAGCTCGCCGATCACCGCACCCTGATGCTCGATCGCAAAGATGCGGCGCGCCGGATCGCCCGTTTTTGCGGCAAAATAGGCGTTTATCTTTTGCTCATCATACAAAAACGGGGTTTCGGTCATCATCGGATCGGCTTCGTAAGCGCGAAACAGCGCGTGGCAGCGCTCGCGGGTGTAGGAAACAAGAGAAACAAGCTTGCCGTTGAGCATAGCTACAATGCCTTCCTTTTTTGCAAAAGAGTTTTCAATCATTCTAAAAAGGCGCGAACTTGCCTCAGCGTATAAACGTGCCGTTTCGAAGCTCGCGAAACGCCTGCTCCAGCTCCTCTTGCGTGTTCATCACGATGGGGCCGCCCCATGCGATGGGTTCCTTGAGCGGCTTGCCGCAAAACAGCAAAAACCGTGCGCCGCTTTCGCCAGCTTGTGCAAAGAGCTGATCGCCGTCGTTGAAAAGCACTGCCCGGCGGGCAGGAATGAATACGCCCGAAGTGCCGTCGAACGAGGCCTCGCCTTCCACAATGTACAAAAACAGCGTTGTACCGGTTTCGGTGGCAAATTCCCATTTGGCGTGGGGGAGAAGGGTCACGTCAAGAAACAGCGCTTTTACATAGTCGCCCTGCACCGCGCCAGAAACGCCACGGTATGTACCTGAAATAACGTGTACCTCTGCACCATCGCCTCGCACGAGCGGTACAGCTTCCGCGCGAATGTCGCGGTATTGCGGCTCGGTCATTTTTTCGGCCTTGGGAAGGTTAAGCCAAAGCTGAACGCCAAGCATCCGCTGCGCACTCTGCGGCATTTCCTGATGCAAAATGCCCTTGCCGGCGGTCATCCATTGGCAGCAGCCATCCAAAATCGCGCCTTTGTTGCCAAGGCTGTCGCCGTGCTCAATGTTGCCGTGAATCAAATAGGTTACCGTTTCAATGCCGCGGTGCGGGTGCCAGGGGAAGCCCTTTACATAATCTGCCGGGTCGTTGGAATCAAATGCGTCCAGCATCAAAAAAGGATCGAACTCTTTTACGTTCGCATGGCCAATCACGCGCACGAGCTTTACGCCTGCGCCGTCGTACTGGGTGGAACCGGTTACGATTTCGCGGATTGTTCTTGGCATATGGCTGCTCCTTTTCTTTTTTCGATGAAGTTACAGGGTTATTTCCTCAATATTTTGTCCATGGCTTTGCCCTTGGCCAGCTCATCAACTAATTTGTCCAAATAGCGGATTTGCCGCATCAATTCGTCTTCTATTTCTTCCACGCGATATCCGCAAATGACCCCTTTGATGAGCGAAGCGTTCGGATTGATACGAGGCGCTTGCCTAAAAAATGTTTCCATATCCACTTCGTTTATGAGCTGCTGCTGCAAGGAGTGCTCGTCATAACCGGTTAACCAAAAAATGATTTCCTTTACTTCTTCTTTTGTTCTTCCTTTTCTCTCCGCTTTTTGCAGATACAGCGGATAAACGCTTGAAAAAAGCATGGTGAAAATGCGCGGCTTCTCCATAGTAACTTCTCCTTTGCTTTTTTAAATAAAGTAGCGAAGTTTATAAACAATTTGCTGTGCCAAACGGCAGCCAAATTCTGTTGATCTACCAATACAATACCATAAAAGGAGCGTCCCATCAAAAACGGGCGTTATAAAAGAAGCTTGGTTTAAATCTCGGCCGCAATGTGAGCCAACGATTCAACAATCCTGCTTTTCATGTCCGCAATGTCGCAGGAGAAGATGTCCACAGGAATGTGATCCTCCGTTTGATATTCTGTGCCGATTACTTGGCATCCAAACTTTCGATAAAAGCTATTAGAAGAAGAGAAATGGAAGTTGTAAATGACAATTTGCCTTGCGCCCAACCTGTAAAAATCATCAAGAAGCGTCAGCAGCAACTTTAAGGATACTCCTTTTCCACGATGCTGTGGGTAAACCCATAAACCGTTCAGCTCAAAACCGCTTTCCGGCGCATCCTTTGATTCCACAAAACTTCCGAACGCAACCCCCAGCATCTCGTCGCCGTCGAAAGCTCCGTACAGCATGCGAATGTCGTTATTTTGCTCTGCGGCATTCATCCAAGCCGTCCAAAATGCAAATTCGCGCTCCGAATCCAGTTGCACATCGGACAACCCTGCCAGTTCCTCCGGCCAGCATAGCTTTTTTAAGGAGATGGCTTGCGCCATGTCCGTATAACGCAGTTGCCGTATTGTTATCATCGCATACACCCCACACAACATTATAGTTTTGGACAATTAAGGTTAAGGCTGTTTATGAATGCCATTTTTCCATAGGCCGAGCATGCGACGGCCCACAGGCCTTGTGACCGAGGCGTGCCCCGTCGTGGGCCATTCCATGCGCTGCGCGTCACGCCTGGCACAAAATCGCGGGGCGAGAAAACGCTCCACTAGAGGTTTTTCTGTGCCGCTCTTCGAATCCCTTCTGATCGGGCCGCAACAAAAAAGCATCCGGTTCTCCGCAAAAAGGTGGTAGGCAGCCAAGCGGCGTAAAAGCACACGCTTGCAAGTGTTTAGCCGCGGCTGCCGTGCCTTTTTGCGGAAAAGGAGGAGCAAGAGAGCGGTACAAAAAATCCCGGCTCGCTATGCGAACCGGGATTTTGCGTGGAGCGGACTTTGCTCCGACGTGGCGCGCCCTGAGGGATTCGAACCCCCGACCTTCTGGTCCGTAGCCAAACGCTCTATCCAGCTGAGCCAAGGGCGCAATTTTTCGTGCTTTGTTATTGTAGCGCAGCCAACCGAAAATGTCAAGCGAAACGCTTGCGATGATTGCGAAAAAGTTGTTGATTTTTTGGTGCCGCTGGTGTATAGTATTTTTTGCTGTGGAGCGCGTTTTCAACCGCCATTGACAGCGAACAGAATATGGGGATATAGCTAAGCTGGTATAGCGCCGCGTTCGCAATGCGGAGGCCAGGGGTTCGAGCCCCCTTATCTCCACCAAGCAAAAAAAGCACCCGAATGGGTGTTTTTTTTACTTGATGGAGCAATGTTGGAGGGGCTCGAAGGGCCGTAAAAAAAAGCCTCAGTGCGGCTTTTTTAGGCCCCGGAATTTCGTGTCAGGCCGGGCTGCGTAGTACGGAGTACAAGCGGCCCGATGCCGATGGCCGAAATTCGAGCCCCCTTATCTTCAGCAAATCAAGAAAAGCCCGCGTTTACGGGTTTTTTGTTGCCCGAAACACCTGCTTTACGCAATATGCGCTCATTTTTGCTCACATAAGTTCGTGCTTAACGCGACGAATATCACTTTGCGCAGCTATACTGCACACGAAATTACACACGAAATGGTTCACGAAATAAAACCTTCGAATTAGCTTTGATGTGGATATCCGTTATTGCAACGGAGGACAGGGGGAAGATACGCGGAGAATACTCCGAAATGGAAGTTCATAATTAACAATCAACTTGAAACCGGCCAATTGGATACTAGAAGCCCATCTTGCCTAGTGGAATCGGGGTTTTATGTGTGCGCAACCGACAAGAAAACCCAAATATTTACACCCTTCCCTTGTGCTGGAACTCAAAATGATATAATATTTTAACGAAATATTTAAAAATTGGAAAACTTTGGAGTGCAAAATGAAAAGAAGCCGTCTTGTTGTTCTCTGTCTGGTTTTAGCTTTCGTTTTATCTGCCTGCGCCACGGGAACCATTGGCAACTTTCCCGGGCGTGGACCGGCTACAAGTGACTTCCCGACGGTCAATTTCGGCCATTACGATTCGGACTCCGGCTCCGCTCCGATTCAATGGTACCTGCTTGACAGCAGCGGCGACGAGATTTTACTCCTTTCAGCAAGAGTTTTGGCCTCCCGGGAATACGACAACACTTCAGATCCGTGGGAAAGCAGCGAAATCCGAACATGGCTTAACGGCACTTTTTATGACAGCGCCTTTTCCGCTGCCGAAAAAAATGTGCTGCTAGGTACTGATAAGGTGATGCTTTTATCGAGCGCCCAGGCTCAGAACCCTTCCTATTTCGGCAATTCCGCGCTACTCATTGCATATGACAGCAGCGACATGGAATCTTCCTACTGGCTATCAGATTCTTCTGGTGGCTCTGCGACAGTCGTGCAATCGGGTTCTCTTCAATCCATCTCCTCTGGTTTGCCGTGCGGTGTGCGCCCTGTGATTCGCATCGACAAGAGCAAGATTCCCTTTTTTATAGCTAGCAACTCGCTTAGTATGCCCGACGGCGCTTTGCAGGCGATTTCCGCTGCTCCTCCGTCTGCGCCTTATGCGCTGGTGGTTCCCGACAGTACACTTCCAACGCTTGCGGTTTCTTCTTGCACAATAAGCGATACGGGCGTCCTTACAATCGTTTGCCCCTCAGTGCCCACTTTGGCGCCTGGGCAGGAAATTTACTGCTATATGCGCTCCCTTATCGGCGGCAATAGCTATTTGGGGGAAGTGCTCGTTTCCGGCACAACCCTCAGCGTTACTTCCATGGATAATTTCCCGGCGCCTTCGTCAACCCTTTACGATGCAGTTTTTAACGACTATGAAGTGGTCCTCGCGGTGGGCGTACCCGGCGCAAGCTTAACAGGTGAAACCTTCTACGTCGGGCCTGCGTATGCACTTGCGCTTGACAGCCAAACGCCACCCGTAGAAGTTCCCGAGGAGAATCCGCTTGTGATCACGGCATCACCCGCTGGCAACGCCGTATTTGTAGGCGGAAGCATTACCCTCACGCCGAGCGTCCTAGGTGGCGCATGGAGTTACGACAGCAACTACTTTTCGCTTTCGGGTAACACCTTTACGGCGAAAAAGGCCGGACAAAGTACGGTCACCTATACAATCAACGGCAAAAGTGCCAGCTACACGCTCAATATCACTGTCTCCATGATCCCTCAAACCGGCGACGCGGTGCAGGAAATCCTGTGGGCGCTGCTTGCCTGCTCGATGGTTGCGTTTGCGGCGTCTGTTTTCGTATGGGTACGCCGCAGGCGCTCCTGAGGCAAAAAACCGCAAACGAATCGCAAGCCGAAACGGGTTTTCCTTAACGGCACAACGCCCCGCTACTTTTTGAAGTGACCCCAAAAAGTTAGA
>DLFZ01000111.1:8829-21242 GCA_002482435.1 Christensenella sp. UBA7707 | reverse complement strand
CGGGATTCCGCCTCGATGTTGACCTCTTTGTAATTCGGGTTCACCATAAGCCATGGTATGCCCGTGGTGAAGCCAGCGTTTTTTTCCGCGTTCCATTGCACGGGCGTACGGGCGTTGTCGCGCGTCATGTTCATAATTACGCGGCGGGCGATGAACTTTGGCAGGTGCATCATGCTCTGCAAAAGCGAGAAGGTGTTGATGGCCTCATAATCTTTCCATTCGCTTTCGGGGATGCGGCAGTTGGTCATGCCGCATTCCTCACCCTGATAAATAAACGGCGTGCCGCGAAGCGTGAGGTTGAACAAAGCAAGTGCCTTGGCGCTTTCGCGGCGGAAGCGCTTATCGTCGCCAAAGCGAGAGACCTGCCGCGGCTGGTCATGGTTGGAAAGGTAGTTGCCAACCCACCCTCCGTTTTCCTGCATGGAGCGCTGCCACGAATCCACTGTTTGCTTAAAGTCTTTTATGCTCCAGCGGTAAAGCTTGCGGAAGTCGAACTTTCCAAGCTCCCCGCAACCCAAAAGCGCGAGGTCGAACTGGAACATCATTTCAAGCTCTTCGTTTTCGGGCTTGGTGTAGCGCGCCACCGAGGCCTTCCCCGTCATGGCACCCTCGCCCACCGTAAAGCAGTCGTAAGGCTTCAAAACCTCTCGGTTCATTTCCTTTAAAAACGCGTGCACGCCCTCGAGGTCGCAAATCAGCTCGCCCGGAAATTGCAGGCCTTTTTTATGCGGGTCCTTATCGGGGAAGTCAGCGGGCTTTTTGATGGTGTTGATCACATCCATACGGAAGCCCTTCACGCCCTTTTCAAGCCAGAAGCGCATCATATCGTACACATCGCGGCGAAGCTCCTCATTTTCCCAATTGAGGTCGCATTGGTTGGGGGTAAAGGTGGTGAGGTAATACTCGCCGCTTTTTTCATCCTTCTGCCATGCGCTGCCGCCGAAAAACGACATCCAGTTGTTGGGCGCGCCTCCGTTTTTGCCGGGCCGGAAAATGTAGTAGTCGCGGTATTTGGAGGTTTTATCGGCAAGTGCAGCCTGAAACCACGCATGCTTGTCCGACGTATGGTTTGCCACAAGATCCATCACGATGCCGATGTCACGTGCTTTCGCCTCGGCGAGAAGGACGTCAAAATCCTCCATGGTGCCAAACTCCGGATGGATGGCATAATAATCGGAAATGTCGTAGCCGTAGTCCGTATCCGGCGAGGCGTACACGGGCGAAAGCCACAAAAGATCCACGCCGAGCTCCTTTAAATAATCGAGCTTCGAACGGATGCCGTTGATGTCGCCGATGCCGTCGCCGTTTGCATCACAAAACGAGCGCGGCCAAATTTGGTATACAATGCTCTCCTTATGCTCGGTCACGGGCTTGTCCTCCGAATCGATAATTTTAGAAGTGGAAACACGGTTATTCAAAGTGCGTCACTTAAAAGAACACGCGGAACACAAGCTGATCCAAAAGCACCAACACGCCAAGCGCTGTTACGTACCACGCAAACCCCAGAAGGTTCTTTTTGACGATGAGCCGCAGCATAAAGCGCACTGCAAAATAACCGCTTACGGCCGCAACAAGCGCACCCGCTAAGATTGCGCCCCAAGGCTCGTTGGAAACGCCCGACTCGAGCACATCCGGCACCTGCAAAACGACAGACCCCAAAATGGCAGGAATGGAGAGCAAAAACGAAAATTCCGCCGCGTCCTCTTTTTTTAACCCAAAGAAGCGGCTGCCCGCGATGGTCGCGCCCGAGCGCGACACAGCGGGTAAAATGGAGATGGCCTGCATCAAGCCAACGCCCGCAGCCTCAAGCGGCCTCATATGTTCGATGGTTTTTTTGCCGTGCGCGAGCCGCTCGTTGAGGAACAAAATCGCGGCGGTGATTAAAAACTCCACGCCCAACAGAGCACCGCCAAACGACTGCTCAATGAAATCCTCAAACAAAAGCGCTATCACCACCGTTACAGCCGTGGCGATCAAAAGCAGCCCCACCTTTTTTTGGAGCGGGCGGCGTAGCATTTCCCAAACCTGCTTGTAGAAAACCGCGAACACCGCAACAAGCGTGCCTAGGTGCAGCATGGTATCAAAAAACATGGAGGCCTGCGTATCAAGCCCAAGTACCTTCTGCATCAAAACGAGATGCCCCGAGCTTGAAACGGGCAAAAACTCCGTAAGCCCCTGCACAAGTCCCAAAAGCATGGCATACCAAACGGTCAAAACAATCACCTCATACCTATTCTATTCGCGTTTGTTCCGCGTAGCAAGGAAAATATACGCATTTGAAACCTTCCCTTTTTCGACGCGTTTTCCGCAAAATCTTGAAAATTTTGTGGCATTTATGCAAATAAATATATGACTATTTAAATTAAAAACATTCATATTGTTTCACTTTGTTTTTAAAAAACATCGACAAAGTCTAATGAAAACGGTTGAAGCCGGCTTTTGTTTTGCGCTATAATAAAAACATGAAGTTTTTCAATACTTTGAAGGATGTTTTTTTATCCTCTCTTCCCCTCGCGGGCATCATTCTTTTGGTTTGCGGTTTGATCGCGCCTATGGAAAGCGCGCACGATTATGTGCGTCTCGCCATAGGCTATTTTGGCGTGGTTTTCGGTCAAGCGCTCTTTTTGGGCGGGCTCGACATCAGCATCCTTCCCATCGGCAAGCTCGTGGGGAGCTCGCTCATCCGCTTCAAAAAAGCACTTTTTATTATCCTTTTTGGCGTGCTGTTCGGCCTTGTGGCCACGGTCGCGGAACCCGCGCTTTCCGTGCTCGCCAAGCAGACGCACATGATCATGAACGGCGTAAACGAAACGGTGTTCGTTTGGGTGCTGAGCGCAGGCATCGGCGCTTTTGTGGGGTTTGCGCTATTGCGCATTATAAAGGATTACAACATCAAAATCGTATTTGCGGCGCTTTACGTTTTGGTGTTCGCGGCGGTCATTTTCGTGCCGGAGCAGTTTGTTGCGCTTGCATTTGACGGCAGCGGCGCAACCACGGGCGATGTTTCCGTGCCGTTCATCCTCGCGCTTGGGCTTGGCGTTTCCGCTACGATGTCCAAGCACAAAACCAACGACGATACCTTCGGCATCATCGGCCTTGCCTCCGTAGGCCCCATACTCGCGCTTTTTGTTTACGGCATCATTCTGAAGGCTTCCTACGGCGGCGAGCTTCCGCCCGCGGGCGTTTACAACCCCGGTGCTAACGAAGGCATGGTAGGAATTTTCACCACGAACCTTGGCAGCGTAGCGCTTGCGCTGCTGCCGATCGTCCTTGTGTTTTTGCCGTTTCAGCTGTTCCTTATCAAGCTTTCCAAGAAGGAATTCATCGAAATTCTCCTTGGAACGGTGGCAGTATATGTAGGGCTGCTTATTTTCCTTTCGGGCATCGACTACGGGTTTGCGTTTGCGGGCAAGTACATAGGCGAAGTGCTTCTTGACCCTGCGCGCCCGGGATATTTTACCTACATTTTGCTTGGGGTGAGCTTTGTTCTTGGCGTGGCCATTACGCTGAGCGAACCTGCGGTAACGGTGCTTGGCGAACAGCTTGAGGAAATTACAAACGGCCACATCAAGAAGATGACCATCCGTATCACACTTGCAATCGGCATCGGGTTTGCGGCGCTGCTTTCCATGATCAAAATCCTCACTGGGATCAACATTTTATGGTTTCTCGCGCCGCTTTATGCCATTGCACTTTTGATGATGCCGTTTACCTCGAAGCTTTTTGTGGGCCTTGCGTTCGATTCGGGCGGGGTTACGGGCGGCGCCCTCACCTCAGCCTTCCTTACGCCGCTCACGCTTGGCGCTGCGCAGGCCGTTGCCGCTAGATCTACGACCGGCGCGCAATCCGTTTTGACCAACGGTTTTGGCATCATTGCCTTTATTTCCGTGACCCCCTTGATTACTGTACAGGCATTGGGTATAATCTATGACGTTCGGCGCAAGAAAGCCCTGAAAGCCTTGAAAGATGCCGAACTTTTTGAATTTGAGGAGCTCGCCTCCCTCGCCGAACACAGCGGCGAAGTCCCGTTGGACGACGAGGAGTTGTTTGAGGCGCAACCCGTTTTGATCGAGCGGAAGGAAGAACCCTCCGGTTTGCCCGAAGCGCAAGAGCAAGCTCCCTCTGCGCCCCCTGTTGTTGAAAGCGTACCAGCGTTCCCTGATGAGGCGGATGCAGTCGCTGCCCAAACGGGGGATATTCCCAGAAGCGACGCCGTAACCGCCGGAGAAACCGGCGCTTTGCGGCAGGGCGCCGACACCCCGGCAGCACTTGCGGAGGTACTAAAGAGTGAACACTAACCCTTGCGGCGGCATCGTTTTTTTGGTATTGATCGCCGGAAGAAAACAAAAGGAAGCATTGTTGCATGCTCTTTCCGAAGCGGGAGGGCGGCTTATCAACGTTGTGTACGGTAAGGGTTCCGTAAAAGCCGGTTATCTGAAGGATATGCTTGGCTTAATACCAGAGGAGAATAAAATAGTGGTTACCTGCCTGCTGGCGGGCGACAAAACCGACGGCATATTCGACATGCTTGTTACGAAGTTCCACTTCGACAAGCCCAACACGGGAATCGCCTTTACCATCCGTGTGGATAAGCTTTCGGTATAACGGTCGGGAGGATATGATTATGGAAAAAAGCGGGAACATCCGAGCGTTGTTCATCGTTATCAATGCAGGCTTTGCCGAGCAGGCCATTGAGGTCGCCCGGGAAGCGGGCGCGCGCGGCGCTACCATCATGAACGCACGCGGCTTCGGCTCCATCCACAAGTCCATCATGGGCATTTCGGTGGATACCGAAAAAGAAATGGTGCTTTGCCTTGTGGATAAGGAAACCGCTGAAAAGGTGATTTCGGCCATCAAGGAAAAGGCGGGGGTGGATTCCCCCGTAAACGGCATCTGTTTTACAATGCCGGTGGAAAAAATGGTAGGCGTAAACAGCTGTTTGTTGCACGAAAAGACGGAATGACCGGTTTCTTTTCAAGAGCCAAACGCCGCCTTTTTTGCGCGGCGTTTTGTTTTTCTTTAGGAAGGCGTTTTCACCAGGAAAGATTCACGCGTCCTGAAAAGCTCGCGCTTGTGTCTGTTTTGAATTATAGGTTAATATATTGATTGGATGAATATGGAAACGAGGAGGCAGCGATATGCCCGCAGAAAAGAAAAAAGTAGGTTTTAAATTTAATTTCAAAGAGGATATGCTCACGCTTTTGCTGATCGCGGCGGTCAGCTTGGTGCAGGCGGTCGCCATCAACGGCTTTTATGTACCCCACCATTTCCTTTCGGGCGGCATTACAGGCGTGGCACTGCTTGTGGAGTATGTGTTTGCACTGCCCTCGTGGATTCTCATCATCGTGCTCAACATCCCCGTGTGCATCGTGGGGTGGCGTTCGCTCAACTTTAAATTTGTGCTGTTCAGCCTTGTGGCAACGGTGCTGTTCTCCGTCGCCCTCGCCCTGACGCGCGGTGTAAACTTCGGCGTAGAAAACCCCATCATCAGTGCCCTCGCCGGCTCCGCAATCGTGGGCATTACGGCTGCGCCCGTTGTGCGGCGCGACGCGACCATGGGCGGTATGGATGTGATCGCCGCAGTCATAAGCCGCAAATACTCCATTCCCATGGGCACGTTTTCCATTCTGTACAACACTGTCATCATGGGCGTGCTTGCCGCGGTGAGCGGGCTTGAGCTTGCGCTCATGTCCATGCTCGCCATGTTTGTGGCAAACACCGCGTTCAACGCGGCCATCGTAGGGCTCAACCGTACGGTGACGGTATTCATCATTTCCGACAAATGGGAGGAAATCGCCCCGATGGTGATCTCCGAGCTTCATCGCGGTGTTACCTACATTCCCGCCGAAGGCGCGTACACCGGGCAGCCGCGAAAGCTCGTGTACATCATTTTAAAAACTTCGCAGCTTTCCGCAGCAAAGCGTATCGTAAAAAGCGTGGATGAAACCGCTCTGTTTTCCATCATCGAAACCAAAGAGGTACTCGGCCGCGGCTTCGGTTCGCTCAACTAAAGCGTTTTGCTCGCTGCGGCGCACGCTTCCTTAATCATAAGAGGCGGGATTTCCCGCCTTTTTCTTTATAAAGTACCACGAATTTATGGTTTTTTCGCCGCATTGCTTTCGTTGCAAAAGCGCGCGTTTTGGCTTATGATAGAAGCAGAATTTTCCCTTTTTCAAGCGGGCGCGCTACTGCCCCGCCATACACGAACACAAGCATAGTAAGGAGGTACCCGCATGAATCCTGCCGTGGATCAATGGATCGACGAGCACCAAAGCTCCATCATCGCGTCTTTGCAAAAATGCGTACAGGCCAAAAGTGTGGAGGAAGCTCCCGCACCGGGCGCGCCCTTTGGGGCCGAGGTGAAAAAGTGCCTTACGGAAACGCTTGATCTCGCGAAAAGCTTCGGCTTTTCCACAAAGGATATGGATGGCTACATCGGCTACGCCGACTTTGGCGCGGGCAACGAGACCCTTGGCGTTATGTGCCACCTCGATGTGGTTCCCGAAGGAACGGGCTGGAAATACCCGCCTTACGGCGCGGTGATTGCGGACGATAAAATCTACGGGCGCGGCACCCTCGACGACAAAGGCCCCGCCATTGCCACGCTGTACGCCCTCGCGGCCATCAAGGAATGCGGCATTCCGCTTAAGCGCAAGGTGCGCGTGCTTTTGGGCTGCGACGAGGAAAGCGGATGGCAGTGCATGGCGCATTACAAAGCGCATGAGGCAATGCCCGAGCTTGCCTTTTCGCCCGATGCGGAATACCCCCTTGTCAACTCGGAAAAAGCCATTTTCCGCGGCAGCTATAAGAAGGAGTTTGCCTCGAAGCTTAAAATCGAAGCCGGTACGCGTCCCAACGTGGTGCCCGGCCTCGCCACCGCCATCGTTCCCTTGCCTGTTTCGCGCGTATTGGCCGTGGTGGACGCCTATTCCTGCGGCAGCGTTTTCACTTGCGAGGCGGTTGAGCGCGGCAGCGATGCCTCCGAAATTACCGTAACCGGTCTGAGCGCGCACGCCTCCATGCCTGAGCAGGGAAAAAATGCGCTGCTGGCGCTTATCGACCTTCTCTCCAAGCTCCCGCTCGAAGGCGAGGACGCCACCACCATCGCAGGGCTTCGCGACATCTTTAAGCTCGAAACCAACGGCAGGAGCGCCGGTCTTGAATCAGCCGACGACTCGGGTGCGCTCACCCTTAACGTGGCCGTGGCGCATTGGGATGAAAACGGCATTTCCGAGCTGACCCTCGACATTCGCGCACCGATTTCCCTGCCCGAAAAGCACGTTGTCGACACGCTCAACGCGCATTTTGCGCGTGCGGGCATTGTTCCCGATTCGCACGCGTACACTGCGGGCCACTATGTTGACCCCGAAAGCGAGCTTGTGAAGAAGCTTTTAACGGTCTATGAGCAGCGCGCAGGCGAATATCTGCCCCCGCTCAAGATCGGCGGCGGCACCTACGCGCGCGCCATTCCCAACGCCGTGGCGTTTGGCTGCGAGCGCCCGGGTGTGGAAAGCCCCGTACATATGCCAAACGAGTTCATCAGCATTGAGGATTTGATGTTCAACACCAAAATGATGGCGGACGCCATCCTCGCGCTGGCGGCGGAATAAGCCAACCCTTTTCTCGACAAACAAAAGGAGCGCCTATCATGGGCGCTCCTTTTTCCTGTTATATTTTTATTCCTGCGGCGGGTCGCCGCACGTTTCCGGGTTTTTTGCCGCTTCTTTTTGGCGGAGGCGCTCATTCACCCAGTCGGAAAGCAGCGTATAAAGCACCGCCATCACGGGTACCGCGAGCACGATGCCCGTGATGCCGAAAAGCCCGCCAAACAGAAGCATGGCGATGATCACCCACATGCCGCTAAGCCCTACGGCGTTTCCAACCACGCGCGGGTAAAACAGGTTTTCCTCAATTTGCTGCACGGCTATGATGAACACAATGAACCAAAGCGCTTTGGAGGGATCCACCATCAAAATGATGAGTGCGCCCAATATGCCGCTTGCCCAAGGGCCTATGATGGGTGCCAATTGCGTGATGCCAACCATAAAGCTGATAAGAAGCGGATACGGAAAGCCGATGATCTGCATACCGATGAAGCACAGCGTCCCCAAAATGGCGCATTCGGTGATCATGCCGAAGAAATAACGGTTAAACATGCTGTTCGTGCGCGCGCACACATCGAGGATGCGTACCGCCACGCTTTCGCGAAACACCGCGTGGATGAGCCTTTTGAGCTGATCGATCAGTTTTTCTTTGCGAAACAGCGCATATACGCTGAAAATCAGCGCGATAATCGTGCTGAAAATGCCGGTTACCACGTTCACCGTCATTTTCACGGCGATGGTCGCAGCGGATGCAAGCGTTTTGTCGAGGTTCTTTAAAAAGCCCTGAATGGCGGTATTCACCTTTTCCTGCACGCCGTCGCTCAAATTGAGCCTTTTCCATACGCCGTCGCCCCACTTGGTGAGCGCCGCAACGTACTCATCAAGGTTTTCCACCAAAAGCTTGATGCTTTGCACAAGCATGGGGAGGAGCACGAAGATGAGAAGCGCAATGATCGACACAATAAAAAGCATTGCAAGAAGCAGGCAAACGGGGCGTTTGATTTTGTGCGCCTTCCATTTTTTGAACACGCGGTTTTCAAGGAAGCGCATGGGCATATTTGCCACGAACGCAAGCCCGATGCCAATGAACACAGGCCTTAAAAACGCCAGCACCGAAAGCGCGCCTTTCCAGATCGCCTCAAAATTCTCCAGAAGCTCGTAAAACAGTATGCCAAACGCAACAACGCCAATCAGACGCCTGTTCCGCTTATAAAACCCCTCGATCTGCTCCCGCAAACTTTTATGTCACCTGCTCTTCCTGTTCAAAACGCTCCGCGAGAAGCTTCGCGGAAATGTAGGCGGCGATGGCGTCGATGGCAATGCGGTTTTTGCCGCCGCGCATCACCGCGAAATCCGCGTCATTGATGTATTTGCTGATGTACTCCTCGTACATGGGTTTTACCGTGGCAAGGTACTGCGTGGCGATGTTTTCAATGGTGCGACCGCGCTGACGGATGTCGCGCTTCACGCGCCGTAAAAGGCAAATGTCCTTATCCACATGCATATAAACCTTCAGGCTCATGGCTTTTTTAAGCCGCTCGTCGTAGAACATATGAATGCCTTCTACAATGAGCACATCAGGTGCCTCAATCACGTCGTTCGTGTCGGCACGCATGTGGTTGGCATAATCGTAGCCCTTTTTTGTAATGTTTTTACCCTCGCCCAAGGTTGTGATGTCCGCAAGCATCTCATCATAATTGAAGATATTCGGCTCATCGTAATTGATGCGCATACGCTCTTCAAACGGCAGGTCGGAATAATCCCGATAGTAGCAGTCCTGCCCGATGATGATGGCGTTGCAGCTCAAGCTGTCCCTGATTTCGCGCGCGAGCGTGCTCTTGCCGCTTCCGCTCGCGCCGCAAATTCCCACAATGATCATAGTATCCTCCAAAGCTAGCTCACTCAACCATGGAACTAATGTCCACAAACGGCGAAGCCTCGCCTGTTACATATGGAAGCACACCGTTCCACCTTTGAATTTTCAAATATTCGATCACGCTTTCGTTGAGCGAGGCCGCAAGTTTCTGGTTGGCTTCGGCCTGCGCTTCGGCTTCCATTACAATGCGCTTTGCCTCGGCTTCCGCCGCAATGAGTGCGCTTTGTGCAGCGGCGTTTGCGGTAATGACCTGGCGCTCTGCCTCGGCCTCGGCGATCACGGTCTGCTGCTCCTGCTCGGTGCGCGTTTTGATGAGGTTCTGCTCAGCCACCTGCTTGGCTTCCACCGCCGCGATGTATTCGGTCGAGAAATCCCAATCGATGATGTTGAAATCCTCTACGAAAATGCCCCGGCTGTTGAGCTTCTCATCGAGCTGTGCGTCAAGCTCCGCACTCACGGCACTGCGGTTGCCGACGAGGTCGCTCGCGGTATACTTCGCGACGACGGCCTTGAGCACCTCGTTTACCGCCGGAATCACGAGAACGTCCTCAAACCCGCCGCCGACTTCTTTGTAAATGGAGTAGCTCATGCTCTTTGAAATGCGGTAGTTTACAGCGAGCACAGTGGTGATGGTTTGGAGGTCCTTGCTGAACGCCTCGGTAGAAACTTCAAGCTTGACGATGCGGTTGTCGATCTGCACCACGCTCTGCGCAAAGGGGATTTTTAAGTGGATGCCTTCCTGCAGCACGTTTTCGCTCACGCTGCCGAAGGTGACGACCACGCCCGTGTGACCTGCCGGGATCACGATGAAACTGCCGAACACGACGCCCAGCACAAGGGCGGCGGCAACGAGCGATACAAAAATTTTACCAATGGAATACGTGCCGTCTTTGCGTTTGAACATGACTTACCCTCAATTCCTTATGAATTTATAGTATGGATTTTTAAAAAATTTTGCGCGGTTCGCGCTTTTTTTCGCTTTGACGCGATATTTTCTCTTATTCTAACATAAAACCCGTCCGCACAATGTGAAAATCGCGGAAAAAATGCGCCGGTGTTTACGTATTGTTCAACCAACACGGCAATGTGTTATGATATAATCATTCGTAAACCAATCCAAACACCGGTTTCGCGGCAAAAAAGAGCAGCAACCGCAAGCGAGGGTTTTTCCATGCAACGCAGAACAAATATTTTTTCCGAAACCATACGAAAGCTTCGCCGCAGCACGCGGCGCTTTTCGCGCGGCGGCGGGTTGAAAAAGCTTTTTTCGCAATTCAAAGACGGTCTGAAACGCCGCGACGTGCGCTACATCGGTGCATCCGCGGGTATTCTTATTGTTGTTGCGGTAGTAGTTACGCTTTTTATCACGCTCCTGCCGCCCATGCCAACCGCCTCTTCCGCGCAAATCGGCGCACAGGCGGATTCGCTTGCCTCGGCGGCAAACGTTTCCGTTGCCGTTACCCCCACACCTGGCGCGCTTCTCATTACCCCACCCCCAACGCCTACGCCATCCCCCACGCCGGTTCCTACCCCCACGCCCATGGGCATCAACAAGGGATACGAAGGCCCTGAGGTATCCGAGATCCAACTGAGGCTGATGGACCTTGGATATATGGATTACGATGAACCCACCACCCTTTACGGCCCCATGACCAAAAACGCAGTGGAGCTTTTCCAAAAACGCAACGGCCTATCGGTGGACGGCGTTGTTGGGCAAACCACCTACGACGCACTGATGAGCGACGCCGCACTCATCTACATGGTATCCGAAGGCGCCGAGGGTGACGACGTGCAGGCGCTCCAAGTCCGTCTTCGCGAACTTGGTTACATTGAAACGGCGACCGGCTATTTCGGTACGGATACCACAGCGGCCGTTACCAAATTCCAACAGAACAACCGCCTTGATGTAGACGGCATGATCGGCCCCGAAACCAAGGAAATGCTTTACAGCGAGGACGCTGTGCCAAACGCCGTTTCCTACGGTGAAAACAGCGAGGTCGTTAAGAAATTCCAGCAGCGCCTTTTTAAGCTTGGCTACCTTACCACCGAGCCGGACGGCAACTTCGGACACGATACCGTGGCAGCCGTGAAGCTGTTTCAAGAGCTCAACGGCCTGATTGCGGACGGTTATGTAGGCCCGCAAACGCGCGACCTTCTCATGTCGTCGGACGCGCAGCCCAACGCCATGACCCTCGGCATGCGCGGCGACACCGTGGAGCGCGTGCAAAACCGGCTCAAGAAGCTCGGCTACCTCGCCTCCGTTACGGGCTACTACGGCTCGGATACCGAAAGCGCCGTACGCGCTTTCCAAAAGCGCAATTCCCTTTCCTCCGATGGTAAGGTAGGAAAGAACACCATGACGGTGCTGTTCTCCGACAGCGCGAAAAAAGCGGCCAGCACACCCGTCTCCTCCGGCGGCGATACGCCTACGGCTACCTCTTCGCCCGTCTACACCTCCGACGGTGCGAGCGTAGATCGCCTGATCGAAATCGCCATGAGCAGGCTCGGCAGCCGTTATGTCTCCGGCGGCAAAGGCCCCAACACCTTCGACTGTTCGGGCTTTGTGTATTACTGCCTTAACCAGGCGGGGATACGGCAAGGCTACATGACCTCAAAAACCTGGCGCAGCGTAAGCAAGTATCAAGAGGTTTCGTCTCTCTCAAACCTCAGGCGCGGCGACATCATTGTATTCAAAATGGGACGTTCCAGCGGCCACGTTGCCATTGCGCTTGGCGACGGCACCATGATCCACGCAGGCAGTACGCTCGGCAAGGTATACATCAGCTCCTACAACACAGATTATTGGAAGAAGACCTTCTACACCGCGTACCGCATCTTTTAGCGCTTCGCTTGTCAAAAAAGTGCCTTACGGCACTTTTTTGAGGTTTGCAGGAATGTCCTGTGCCTATGGCACGGTCGGCCGTTCCTGATAA
>DLFZ01000111.1:0-8780 GCA_002482435.1 Christensenella sp. UBA7707 | reverse complement strand
TGGCCCCCGAAGCCCCCTGCGTTTTTTGCTGGCCACCTCCGGCGCACGTTCGGTTTTCCTGTGACGCCATGATGAACGGGACATAAAATTTTCTGTTTGCAATCCGTGCGCGTTTTTCTTTTTGCGCGGGCGTGGTATAATTGCGCTATGATCAATAGCTTTGAATTGGGCGACCATGTTGTCATGCGCAAGCCGCACGCGTGCGGTGCCAACGAATGGGTCGTCGTCCGCACGGGTGCGGACATCAAAATACGCTGCGTTTCCTGCAACCGCGTGGTCATGCTCGACCGCGGGGATTTTCTCAAGCGCGCCAAAAAGAATCTTTCCGAAGGAGCACGAGAGCTTGAAGAAACCTAGTTTATCGCGCCGCGAGCGCATGCGCTTTCTCGACGCAGCCGAACAGCTTCACAAAAACGACGAGGGCTACAAAAAGGCCGAAAACATCAGTTTTTTTATTTATGTGATGCTGGTGGTTGTGTTTGCGCTTTCGCTTCGCCTTTTCATTTTTGAACCCATCCGCGTGGATGGCACCTCCATGGTAAACACGCTTCTTGACGGGGAGCAGATGTTTGTGGAAAAAGTGAGTTACTGGTTTGACCCGCCCAAGCGCGGCGAAATCGTCATCGTATTTTACCCCAACCATACCATATCGTGCGTAAAGCGTGTGGTGGGCTTGCCCGGGGAAACCATATCGGTCAAGGACGGCGCTGTTTACATCAACGGCGAGCCGCTTGATGAAAGCGCCTACTGGAATGACTACATCTACGGAGATATGGACCCCGTTACCGTGCCCGAAAACTCCATTTTTGTCATGGGCGACAACCGCAACGACAGCCGCGACAGCCGCGATCTTTTGGGTGTCGGCCCCATTCCCTCTTACCGCATCGTCGGCAGAGCCACTGCCGTTGTTTGGCCTTTCTCGGCCTTCCGTGCGCTGTGAGCGGCCCGCGGGTAACGCGCAACAGCCGCGAATACCGGCGGCTTCGCGTTTATACATGGCTTTACTCCATAAGCGCGGCAATCGTTTTTTGCGTGCTGTTTTTTACGCTTGTTTACAACGGCCTTCGCGTGAGCGATGCAAGCATGGCGCCCTTCATCAAGCAGGGTGACGTGCTTCTTCTAAGCCGCCTTTCCCAAGTTTTCTATACGCCCTCACGCGGCGACGTGTTTGCCTTCCGCGACAGCGACGGTGAAATTTACCTTGGGCGCGTGCTCGCGCTCCCGGGTGAGCGCGTTGCATCAAGCGGCGGCCAAATTTATGTGGGCGGCGTACTGCTCGACGAAAGCGCTTATGCCCCCGGTCAATGCGCGGATATGGAAGAATTTACGCTTGATGCCGGTGTCTATTTTTTGCTGCCCGACCTTAGGCCGCTTTCCGCCTTTGATCCGGCTCCTTTTCAGGTGTCCTACAATCATCTTGTCGGCCGCGCGGCGTTTCGCGTAGCACCTTTTTCCGGCATGTCTATCTTTTTGAAAAATCCGTGAGTTTTTGAGGCGCCGCCGTTTTTAAGCGGCTTTTTTCTTTGTTTGCCACATAAAAGTCCTTGCAAAAAGTTCATACTTTTGTTGTTGAAATACATATTCGTTTGCTGTATTGTAAACGGTATTAACAAACAGACGGAGCAGTTATGGAACGCGAAGAAATCCGCAAAAATTTGGCCATTTCTTTTTTCGAATTGCACGATTTGGACGCTGTGGCGCACCTGAATGAGTCGTTTCAGGGAGAAAACCGCATTTTGCTGTGTCTCCAAAACGTGAAAAGTCCCATAACGCCTTCCGAGCTGAGCGAGCTTTTGCACGTTTCGCGCGCGCGCATTACAACGACTTTGGCGAGCCTTCGCAAAAAGGGTTTTGTGTGTATGGATGTGTGCAAAGCTGACCGGCGGCGTATGCATGTGGCGCTCACCGAAAGCGGGCGTCATCAAGCTGAGGAAAAGAACGCCGAGGTTGCCGCAAGATTCGATGCGCTCATCGGCGGGCTGGGCGAGCGCGACGCGCTCGAGGCCATCCGCCTGCTTCGCCTGAGCGCAAAGGCGCTTTCCGAAAGCACATCCGCGCCGTTTGAAGCATCCGCTTCCAAGCTTATTCTTTAGAAAAGGTGGTAGTTCCGTGGGCACGGTGCTTGAATATGAAAACAAATGGTTCCCGCTCGACAATGCCGCAAAGCTGTACCCCGCGATTTTAGGCCCCAAGCACAGCTGCGTGTTCCGCTTGAGCATGAACATGTCGCAAAAGGTGAACCGCGCCTTTTTGCAGCAGGCCGTTGAGGACCTGAAACCGCGTTTCCCCACCATGTACGTGCGGTTAAGGCGAGGACTTTTTTGGAATTATTACGAGTACAACGAGCGTATGCCAAAAGTGCGCGAGGAATCCCCCTATATGAACGCGCACATCGACACGCACGCAAACAACGGCTATCATTTTACGGTTTTCTACTACAACAACCGCATTACGCTCGAAACGTTTCACAGCCTTTGCGACGGCACCGGCGCGCTTGCTTTCATCAAAGCCATCGCCTACCGTTACCTTGAGCTTTTGGGCAATGATCTTTCGCCCGACGGCCTCGTGCTTACGATGCACGAAAAGCCCTCTCCCGCGGAAATGGAAGACAGTTTTTTGAAGTGCTTTACAGGCTCCCCCACCGACCGCGGCGAGGTAAAGCGTGCCTACCGCCTGCGCGGCACCCGCATTTCCGCCATGGGCGGCTACGGCGCCATCAACGGGAAGGCCGATGTAGCTTCGGTGCTTGCGGCCGCGAAAAAGCACGGCGCGTCGCTTACGCAGTACCTTGCAGCGGCGCTTGCCTATGCCGTTTATGTAAGCGACCCCGCCACGCGGCGTTCCAAAGACCCCATCAACGTATGCGTGCCTGTGAACATGCGCCGCTACCACGGCTCCCAAACGCTTCGCAATTTTTCTCTGTTTTTCCATACGAGCATCCCCTGCAAAAACCTTGAGCTTACGTTTGAGGACATTTTGTCGCTCGTCAAAGGCCAATTCGCGTTTGAAATCAAAAAAGAAAAGCTTCAGGGCTACCTCAACGCCAACGTAGCGGCAGAAAAGAACATTGCGCTTCGGCTTTGTCCGCTTCCCATTAAAGTTCTCGCGCTTCGCATGACCAACTACATGTTCGGCTCGCTCCTTTCCACCGTAACGCTATCAAACCTCGGCGACGTGCAGCTGCCCGAAAGCATGAAGCCTCATGTGCGCGATTTTGACTTTAACCTTTCCGTAGGCAACCAGCTTACCCATGGCGTCGGCGTGGCCACCTGCAACAATAGGCTTACCGTAAGCATCCTTCGCAGCATTTATGAAACGGAGTTTGAGCGCTGCTTTTTCTCGTTCCTCGCAAGCGAGGGCGTAACGCTCGAAGTTCAAAGCAACTTAAGAGAAGAGTATGATTTTTGATATGGAACGGATTGAACGTATGCAATACTGCGAAACCTGCAAGGTTTCCATTTCCACCAAAACAAAAAATTGTCCGCTGTGCCACGCGCCTCTGCCGCCGTGCGAGGACGCCGCGCTCGAGCAGACTTATCCTGACTTTTCTCCGCTCAAGCGGCGAAGCCGCTTTTTGGCGCTTTTATATAGCGCCCTCTGTCTAGCGGTCATTTTCATATGCGTGCTTGTGAACCTTCTTACATGGAACGGTCACCTTTGGAGTGCACTTGTGGCGGCACCCGTGCTTTACGTTTGGCTTTGCGGGCTTATTACCTTTCGCAAGCGCGCACACCTTGGGTTAAAGCTCATGGCGCACGCGATCGGCATCGTTTCGCTGCTCGTTGTCATCAACACTTTCACCGACAGCCAAAGAATCGTGAGCCATGTGAGCTGGGCGGTTTCCTACACGATGCCTTTCATCTTCATCGGCTTTATTTTGCTCATCAACGTGCTCATGGCGCGCAAACGCAATACCCTAAGGGATTATGTGCTTTATCAAATCTCCCTTTGCGTAATCGGCTTTATTCCGCTTCTTCTTGTGCTTCTTGGCGTGGCGCAGCCGGCTTACCCGAGCATCATCGCGGCGGCCTGCTCGGCGCTCACCATCGGTGGCCTTTTCCTGTTCGGCCGTAAAAAGGTGGTTGCGGAGCTCAACAGGAAGTTCCACATTTAAAAAGGGGAATTTATGATCGAACGCGCAACCCCGAAAACCGTGCATCTTGCGCTTTTTGAAAGCGAGCCGTTCGACGTCGTCGGGCGGCTTGTTCCGCGCTTTGAAAACGGCGTTTGGAGTTTTACCGAACAGCTTTTTGACACACCCTTCCAAAAGGCCTATGAGGATGACTTTTCGCTTTCTGACTACCTCGACTTCCTCTCCCGCCCGAGGCGCGCGGTACTTTTGTTTTTGGATGTGGACGGCACATGCCTTGGCCGCGCCCGCGTGCGGGCAAACTGGAACAAGTATGCCTTTCTTGAGGACATCGCCGTGCGCGCCTTTGCGCGCAAAAGGGGCGTTGGCGCCGCACTTTTTCAAGCGGTATGCGCATGGGCGAAGGAGGAGGGGCTTTGCGGCGTAACGCTTGAAACGCAGGACGTGAACCTTTGCGCCTGCCGCTTCTATCAAAAAATGGGTATGGCGCTCGGTTGCGCCGACACCTTCCTTTACGCCAACTTCCCCGAAACCAAAAGTGAGCTTGCTCTGTTTTGGTATTTGCGGTTCTAGGCAAAGAAATATAAATTAAAACCGATATAAATCAAAACCGGCGCAGATTGTTTCCGCGCCGGTTTTGATTTTACCGTATGTTTTTCTTGGCCTTCTTCAGGCAAACAGCTTTTTCTCGAACTTTTGGAGCCCGAAAAGAAGCGGCATGCCGAGCACATAGCACGAAAGTGCCTGCCCAGCGCCCACATAAAGCGCGCTTACCTCCCACGGCACGCCTACGTTATACACATAGGTGAGAAGATACCCAACAATCACCGCATTAAAAAGCACCGCGGGAAGCGGCGCGAGCCACTTCGACCAGCCTGATCTTCGCATGCCGTAGGTGGCGGCGGCGCTAAAAAGCGTAGCAAGGCTACCGAACACCACATCGGGCAGGGCGCTGCCCATGATGAGGTTTGCAACAAAGCAGCCGATGAAAAGCCCCGGTACCGCTGCGGGCGCAAAAAACGGAAGCACGCAAAGCGCCTCCGACACACGCATTTGCATGAGACCGGAACTTATGGGCTGTACGGCAATCGTAAGCAAAACGTAGAGCGCCCCGATGAGGGCGCCCCGGACGATGGCTTTGACGCTCATCGCAGTTTACGCGTTCTGTGTGGCAAGGTACTGGTTGATTTTGCCCTCAAGGCCGTCGGCATCGATGCCGTGTACGGCGCACGCCTGCTCAAGGTCCTCGCCGCTGGCCATGATGCAGCCTAGGCAATGCATGCCCGAAGCCATGAGAATATCCGCAATGCCGGTATCGACCCTTAAAATTTCGGCAATGGTCATGTTCTTGTTGATCTGCATGGTATATAACTCCTTTTCCTTATGCTTGTATTCTTAGTGTAACACAATTTCCTTCAAGTTATAAAGTGTCTTTTTTGCGCGGGCGTTTTCAGCTTTTTGCCTCAAATTTGTAGCCGCATTTGGTGCAGGTAACCCGAAGTTTGCCCTTGCCGCGCGGCACCCTCAATTTTTGCGCGCAATGCGGGCAAACGAGGTACTTGAACTTTTTCCGTTCGCGAGAAAACGAACGAACATTGCCGACATTTTGATGAAAGGTGCTTTTCCACCACTGCTTTACGCTGCTTTCAAACCGCATATAGCCCGCAAGCTCCTGCTGACGCGCGTAGAAGTTGCGCGAAAACATGCGCCACAGCGCCGCAAGCAAAAGCGCCCACGAAAGCACGCTGAATACCGTTGGAACCACGTTTACCCCCAGCACCGAAAAAAGAAGCGACAGCACACTCGCGGCGATTGCCACGATAAAGAGGGTTCTATTCAGCCTGTCGTTTCCGTATCTGCCTTGAAACATAAAACATCCCTTGCTTTATTTGATAAGTAACACACCCGAAAGGGGCGGTAGCACAAGCCTTAGCATTCCGCTTTCCACGCACACGGTTTTTCCGCTGAGCGCGTCGCGGTAGGACTGTGCGATGTAAAGCGACTGCNNCGGCCCCTCGAGAAAGCTTTCGGTGCTCAGTTCTACCTCCACGGAATTTTCAGCGCGGTTAACAATGGCAAGCGCGCTCTCCTCGGGCGTGCACCGAAGCACCGCAAACGCATCCTCACCCACGGCGGAAAATCCGCACGCTCCGTTTTTGAGCGCCCCGCAACTTGTTTTTGCTTTTGTAAGCGCTTTGTAGCGGCCCAACAGCTCCGCATCCTCGCGGCCCCACGGATAGGTGGCGCGGCAGTACGGATCTGCCATGCCCTGCAAGCCCGCCTCATCACCATAGTATATGCACGCAACGCCCGGAACCGCCATTTGCAGCATCGCCGCAAGCACAAGCCGCGCCCGCCCGTGGGCAAGCTGATCAGCATTGGGCTTATAGCGGCCCTGCTCTTCCATGGTAAGCGCATCGCGGTGCGGCGCACCCGAAAGCTCGGTAAGCGCGCGCACGGTATCGTGGCTTCCCAAAAGGTTGAGCTGCGCGTCGTAAAAAGGCTTGGGGTAGTTTTCCCGTATCCCCCACAGCCGCAAGGCAAGCCCCTTCGCGTCCGCACGGTAAAGAAGAAAGTCGAACACCGCGTTTTTGAACGGGTAGCCCATTGCGCTGTCGAGCTCATGCCCGTCCACATATTTGCGCCGCATGCCGAAGCCTTCCTTGTTGGAGGCATCGTCCCACACCTCGCCCAGAAGTACACCCTGCGGATCGAGGCCTTTTAGTTCCTTGCGCAAATAGGCGATAAACTCGTCCGGCAGTTCATCGGCAACATCGAGCCGCCAGGAAGTAACGCCGCATGCCGCCCAGTGAAATAACACTTCGCGGATGAACGCCATGTAGCCCGGGTCCAGCTCGTTCACCTCCGGCAGGGTTTTGAACCCCCACCAGTAGCGGCAGTCACCCTTTCCTTGCGGGTCATACCAACACCCATACGGTGAATCGGGCTTGGAGCAGGCGCCGTTTCCGTAAACGCCGCGCCGGTCGAAATACACGCTGTCGTCGCCGGTATGCGAAAACACGCCGTCGAGCATGAGCCGCATCCCGTATTCCCTCGCCTTTGCGCTAAGCCTTTTTAAATCGCTCTCATCGCCCAGAATGGGGTCAATCTTTAAATAATCCGAGGTGTTGTAGCGGTGGTTGGAGGGCGACTCAAAAATGGGGTTAAGATAGATGCACGTTACGCCCAGTTCCTTCAGGTACGGGAGCTTCTCCTCAATGCCCTTAAGGTCGCCACCGTAAAAGTCGCATGGCTCATAAAGCTGCGCGCCATCAAGCGGCGCGCTCAAAACCGGATCGCGCCAGTTTTCATGCAAGTATACCTTGCGGCCCATGGCCGTGTGCGCGCTAGCGCGCTCCAGCCCGCCGCGGCTGCCCGCGGCGCGGGCAAACCGATCAGGGAAGATCTGATACGCAAGTGAGCCGCAAAACCATTCGGGCGTTTGAAATGCACCGTCGTACACGGTGATTTGATAAGAGGGCGGCGGGTAATCGTAAATTGCACCCTCTCCGCCGCGCCCGCCGTAGTACCTTACCCCATCCTTATGCGAGAGGATGAAGTAATACCATACAAGGCCGGTACGCGGTATTTGAAAAGCAAACCGAACAGCCGTGCCTTCGCGCACGCCTTCTACAAGCTTTTCCGCATTTTCGACCCAAAGCCTAAGCGCAACGTGAAAGCTTTCGTCCGGTACGTCGATCGTAAGCTGAATGGTTTCACCCGCCGCCGCGGCGCCAAATGGCTTGCGGTAGCGTAAAAAACGCGAATTGTGGCAGATCCCCTTAAAATCCATGCTCCCATTTTAGCACAAAAGAGCGCCTCGGCAATGTGTTTGCCCAGAATGTCACAGGAAGTTGAAAATTCCCTGCAAATGCGGCTTTTGCGCCATTTCCTGTTCTTAAAATCCGAAGCGTGCCCGGGCGGGCATCAAAGCCTCGCCGCTGCACGCAGTTTGTAAAAAATTCCCGCCGTTTATTTTGTGAGCCGCTCGACGGCCTCCTCGCGCGTGCTCACAAAAAAGATGCGGTTCCCTTTGTTGCTTTCCATCACGAACGCGCGAAGCGGCTCGCTTCTTTTTAAAAGCGCGTCAAAGTCCCCGTAGAAGGCCGCCTTCACGCCGTAGTTGATAAACTTTTGAAGAATTTCACCCGCAAGGCCGATGGAGAGGCGGAAAAAGTCCGGATGCACGCTTTCTTTCTCAAACGCGATCAGGTTTGTGTCGGCCACGTAGGAAGCGGTGGCAAGCAAATCAAGCGCGCTTTGCACATCCGTAAGAAGCGGCGCTCCGCCTTGCGCTAGCGCCACCTTTAAGCCGTTGTTTTCGATGATTGAAAATTCCATAAGGTGATAAAATCCTCACTTTGGATTCAGATTGTTTTGAGAAACGAAGCCGTTAAATTTGCTCAGTTTGGCGCGTTATGCTTACATAAAGCTTCTGGTAGCGCTTGGCGGAAGCCTCCCACGAGAAGTTTTTGCGCATGGCGCGCTGCATCATGCGCTCCCAAACGGGGCGTTCCTCTTCGTAAAGCTTTACGGCGCGTTCGAGCGTAAAGAGCATTTCATGCGCGTTATAGTTGGCGAAGCTGAAGCCGGTGCCCTCGTCGGTATATTTGTTGTAGGGTTTTACGGTATCCACAAGCCCGCCCGTTTCCCTTACGATGGGCACGGTGCCGTAGCGCATGGCGATGAG
>DLFZ01000100.1:2598-2788 GCA_002482435.1 Christensenella sp. UBA7707 | reverse complement strand
TGCCTGCGCGGCTGCGTGGCAGAAGGTGCATTGTACCCCTGCTGGTAACCCTGCGGCGCACGGTAAGCGGGCGCTCCGTAGCCCTGTTGCCGAGGACGGTTTTCCGGCATGGGTGCTTCGCCTGCCGCGTCGGCAGGTACGCCATAAGCGGGCCTTTGCGGCGCGGGGGTTTTTTCCTCGGTCGAAGCGG
>DLFZ01000100.1:0-2579 GCA_002482435.1 Christensenella sp. UBA7707 | reverse complement strand
AGCATCCGAAAGCGGAACGCCCCCGTTCATGATGAGGTCGATCAGCTCGTTTTTACGGTATTTGGCTATGGATTTTACACCTTGCAGTTTGGCGATTTCGCGCAAATCGGCAAGGCTTTTTTCCAGCAACATTTCCCTTGTCACATTAATTGCTCCTTTAGAGGATTTGATGACTGTTTGGCGATATGGGGGGAACATGAAGGGTGATGAAAAACATTATGCCCAATGTTCTCAAACATAAACCTGCTCGAGAACATGCAACAGACCAGAATCCTATTATATTATATTATAGTATAACCGGCCCGCCCGTATGTCAAGGAAAATACATATTAACAGGCCCTTTTGGCGTATACATAGGAAGCAGGACAATCAACCCATGCGCATAGAAGCGCATGAGAAACGGAGGCAATTCTATGGCGGAACCTAGGCTCGACAGCGGCATGCGGATGCGTCCGCACGCGATCCACATCGAAGGGCGCACGCTCACGAGCGTGACCGGCGTGAAGGACGTTGCAAGTTTCAACGAAGAGGAGGTAAACCTTCTCACCGAGGCGGGCGCGCTCACCATTGAGGGCGTGAATTTGCACATCACAAAGCTCAACCTCGACGAGGGGCAGGTGGTGCTTGAAGGCGAAGTGATCGCGCTTGAGTACGCCGATGAGCCCGAGGCGCGAGGCAGCGTATTTTCGCGGCTGTTCAAATGATGTACAACACGCTTTCGGAACTGCCCAAGTTTTTGGGCGCGCTGTACGGGGGGCTTTTGATCGGCCTTTTGTACGACGTGTTCCGGCTTTTTCGGCTGCCGTTTTCCAAGCTGCACCTTGTTGTTGGGCTGCTTGACGGGCTTTTTTACGCCGCGGCGGGTGTGGTTGCCGCGCTGACGCTTTTGTACGTAAACGACGGCGCGCCGCGCATCTACCTGTTTTTGGGGCTTGCGCTGGGCGCTTTCTTGTATGTAAAAACCGTGAGCAGGCTGTTTTCGGCAATGTTCAAGGCCATAAGCGCGGCTTTTAGGAAAAAAGCGCCCAACGAGAAAAAAACTCAAGCTTTTCGCGTTTGAACCGATGTAACATACGAACGGGTTATGCGTTTGTGTTTTTGCCATTCATAAGAAGGACATGCCGTGTTTCAAAAAAGCGGCGATTCCTCCCAGAGCAATTACAAAAATCGATGTAAATCCTGTCATTTTTGGCAAAAAAAAACTTGCGCAAAACCCCTGTTTGGATTATAAATAGGGTAAGCTGTTTAAAATGTGACAATGGAGCAAGTATGGCAAAAGGGAAAAGGCAAGTAAAAGTCCGTTTCAGGTTTGCCGCACTCCTGTTTTTAGCCGGGGCGTGCGCCGTTGGCGCGGTCTTTTGGTCGCAGGAGCAAAAACTTGCGGATATTCGGCAGCAGCAGCAGGAACTTCAGGCCAAGTACGACGCGCTCAAAAACGAAAAACAGCGCACCGAGCTTATGATCGAATACGCGCACAGTGAGGAATACCTGCTTGAGTACGCGCGCGAAAAGCTCGGCTTCATCGGCAAAAACGAAATTCAATTTGAAATTGAGAAATAGGAGGCCCGCGCATTCGTGCGCGGCAAGCACATGGCGGTTGCGGTAATCGACATCGGCAGCAACTCCATACGGTACATGGGTACAAGCGGAAAACAGCTGGAGATCACCCGCCTTGCAAGCGGGCTGAATAAGTCCGGCCGTTTGAGCGATTCCGCCATGCGGCACACCGCTGAGGTGGTGCGTTCGTTTGTTGACCTTGCCCAAAAAGAAGGGCTTCCCGTGTTTGCCTACGCCACAAGTGCTGTGCGCGACTGCCTCAATCGCAAGGATTTTTTGGAGCTGATCCGCAAAGAGTGCGGCATCAGCGTGGACGTGCTTAGTGGCGCCGATGAGGCGCGCTACGCGTTTTTAGGCGCAACCGGCGGCGACGGCGGTTTGATCGACGTCGGTGGCGGCTCGAGCCAAATCATCACGGACGACTGCGCGATGAGCTTCCCCATGGGCTGCGTGCGCGCGAAGGATTCCGTACCCGATGTTTACAAAACCTACGAGGCAAAGCTTGCCGCGGTTTACGCGCTTTGCAGCAGGGTATACAGCTTCCCCAAGCTTCCTTCCATGCGTTGGACGGCGGTTGGCGGCTCCGCGCATACGCTCGCTGCCTTGAAGCTGAACCTCGACCATTACGAGTGCGAACGCGTGGATGGCACCGCGCTTACCTTGAGCGACGTAAAAGGGCTTACGAAAAAGCTTTNNTGGGCGACGCCCGCAAAAACCTGCCGCTTTTGCGCGAGCGCCACGACGTGATTCTTTACGGGGCAATGCTTTTGAGCTACATGATGCGTGGGCTCGGTGTGGAAAGCGTTGCGGTTTCCTATGCCGACGGGCTTGAGGGCTACGCCATGCACGCAGAACGCGAGCTTATGCGGCGAAGCCTGCCGCTTCGTGCGGGGGTGCATGTAACGCGCGTAAGGCCGCGCGAGGCCGCGGTTTCTCCGGCGCAGGAGGCAGCGGAAAAGGCGCGGCAGAAAGAGCTTGAACGCGTGTAATACGCTACGAAGGTTTTGATGCTTGCAACTACA
>DLFZ01000106.1:184-9230 GCA_002482435.1 Christensenella sp. UBA7707 | reverse complement strand
AGCGTGTTCCAATTCGCATGGTATGAATTGGCATATGATCTTGCGAATAAGGAAAACCGCAAAGCATATTATCGACGCAGTATCAGTATAATTCTCAAGCTATCATTTGCGGGCTTAAGCATGGTGTTATTGGCTATTAAATTGGTCTTTCCATTCTTTATTAACGAGCAATATTCCCAGAGCTTGCAAATTGTTCCGCTATTGTTGACAGGGACTACCATTAATGCGTATGCTGGTTTTTTAGGCACCTTGTTTCTCGCTGAAAAGCGTTCATTAAGTTTGTCTATTACCGCATTGGTGGCAGGGGCTGTTAATGTGGTGGGGCTGTTGATATTTATGCCCGCTGGAGGACTTATAGGGGCGACACTATCCTTGTGTTTAGCCTTTATCGCTTATGTAGGAATGCGCCTTATATTCTTATATAGAAAGCACGGTATTGCGCCAGAGTCTGAAAGCTATTTTGGAATTTTAATTTTGCTTGGCTCAGGCGGAATATTTTATCTTTGTTCGAGTTCTTGGATAACCGTTTTTGGGTTGATCATACTTGTGCTTTTAAACTGGCTATTCCTTAAAAAGGATATCTATTCGTTTATGAAATGATTAGAATTGGGCTGTTTTAGGCAACAAGACTAAGATCCTTGCAAATGGATTTTGTTAATATTGCCCAAGCTCATTTGCAGCATAAGCCTTCAAAAAACCACTTGTTGAAAAACTTTATAGGAGGCTTTAAGCGTAGCATTTATCTAAATTCAAGAAGTAAGCTTGTATGCCATTTTATCCACAAGTCACCTGTAACCACAAGGGTTTAATGATGTTCCTTGCTTGAATAACCCACATGATTGCTCCGCATAAGGAGGGCAGCCTGCTACCCAAGCCATCCCTGCAGCGGCTTCGAACGGTGCATGCGCGGCGCAAAGGATATGCTGTTTGTGTCGATAAAAGAAAGGGGATAGGTACACTATGGATGCAAAGAAGAAGCGGTTTCTCTTGATTGGCGCGGCGGTGCTTTTGATGCTGTGCGTTGTGCTTCTCATCGTGCTCTTTCCGGGCAAAACATCCGCGCCCGCGTCTGATGTGCAGGATAGGAGTGTGAGCCTAAATGCATATACAAGCGAGGAACTGTGCTTTACAATCGGCATTCCCTCAGGGTATGAGGTGGAGACGTTTCCTGGTGAGGTAACCATCCAAAACGATACCAGCCACCTTACCATAGGCTGTTTGATGTATCTCAATGATTCTGCCCTTTATTCCCTTTCGGATATAGCGGCAATACAAGAAGAGATTTTAGCCGAAGTCATCTCGGGGAGCAGCGCAAAAAGCCACCAGCTTCTTTCAGGTGAAACCACCGAGATAAACGGCGAGCCAGCCTATCTCATCCGCTATGCAGCGCAGACTCAGACGGCAAGCGGGGAGGGCATTGTGGCGATGGTTCCTTTGAAAAACGGCTTTGGCTGTTACGTACTCTCGGCGGCATGGGAGCAGGGCGACGCGACCGGCCAAGCCGAAATCGAAGCTGCTGCCGCCTCTTTTACGTCCACAGGCATGATCACCACGAACCTCGCGCTGTTTTCGGATGAAAAGCTTGGCTTCAATATGCTTTACGACACAGCGGTTGTTAAAGGCGGGTACAGTATTCAGACGGCGTCGGAGGGGTATTATGATTGCGTGTTTTTCTACCCAGTCGAGGGGAACGAGGGTGTTTTGCTGGAAGTGGAATGCGCCGCACCCTATGCCAAAGATGCGGAGGACGCGATGGCATACTTCCATGAAAAGGTTTTTGCCGAAATCGATCCAAACGCCGCAGCCAGCGAGCTTTATGACGTAGAGATCGGCGGCACGACCTATCTCCTGCGCGAATATGCGGTGGAGGTATACGGCTTCGAACTCACGGTCGGATACTGCGCGGTGGATATGGGTGGAACGTGTTACGCGATGTGCGCCGTTACGGATGCGGAAAACCGGGAAGCCATCTTTCAAATGCTGCAGCTTGCCATGAACACGCTTAGACCCTTATAAATGGAACGGCGTGTATCTGCTTATATCGTCCCGACAGGTTGTGCTTTAAAGTAGAAGGTGTTGTGTTTTTCTGCCGAGATATGAGTAAATAAGAGAGGTTACACATTCTCCTCCGCGGCTCGTGGCAACATGCTGCCACGAGCCTTTTTGCAGGAGTCAAGGCAATTAAGTTAAGAAAAAAGCCCGCTAAAACCTTTGGTTTTAGCGGGCTTTTGGCATATATCCGACATGGCATAGCCGGTATCCTACACAAAATCAGCCGTTTTCAGCAGCTCCGCAAAAACGAAAATCGAACACGGAACACGACCATTCGATTTGCGAACCTAATTCGCCGCTTAGCGCAGCGGGGGCCACGCGGGGTCGAGGTTGACCATACGATCATCCGTTTCGTGCGGCAGCACGCCGCGGCGGCGCAGAAAATCCACGAAGAACGCATGCGTGCGTACATGCGTGTTTTCCCATGAGACCTGCTCCGTGATTTCCCGGTAATCGTTGCCGCCCGTAGCGATATAATCGGTCGTGGCGACGCGCAGGCGATCTTCCTTTTGAATGGGAGTGCCGTCTTCACGCGAAAGGGAGATAACACGCGTGCCCTCCGGCTGCCGCGTATCAACGACTACCCGCAGACCGGTAAACTGGAGTGTACCGTTGAGCGCCCAGTGCGCTTTCGTATAGGTGCGTTCAAAAAGTGCCGTTAGCTGCTCCCCGGTCATTTCCCCGGAATAAATGTCCTCGTCAAAGCACATCACATGCATCACCATTTCGGCTGTAACGATGCCCTCCGGCATGTAGCCGAAAAGGCTCGTTGCGTTGAAGACGCCAATTGGGGCTTTGGCGGCCTCGCGCAGGCCGTCGGTGTAAAAGTTGCCGAGCGCGCACATGCCGTCCTTATCCGCCGCTAGGCGAACGGGAAGCTTTGCAAGCGGCTCGTCAAGCACGGGGCGGTTGGGCGCCATCGCTACATCTACCGCATCCTGTACGGCGGGGTCGGGCGCAATCCATTCCGTATCGTCGCTCATCATGTCATAGAGGCGCACGGTGCGTTCCGTAACGCGTTTGTTTTCATCGAGTGTCAAGCGAATATGCGCAAGCTGGCCCGCGGAAAAGCCCGCCTTTGCATACACGGTTGCATTGCGTACGCACGCGATGCTGCCGGGGTTGTGCCCGCCAATCATCACCTCGACGGGCGGTATCGCTTCCGCCGTTTCAAACAGCTCACCCGTGCAGTCGCCTTCTTTCGAAACGCTGCCCGGCAAATGGCCGAGCACCACTACGACATCCGCTCCTTCGTTCCGCATTTGAGGGATGATGTTGTTGAGTACCTCAGCAGGCGGTACAACGGTGTACCCGCAAAAACTCTCCGGCTTGAGCATGAACGGCGTATATGCCGTTGTCACGCCAACGATGCCAATTTTAACGCCGCCGCGCGCAAGCATGATATAAGGCCTTGCGGGGGCAGCCGGCTGGTGCGTGCTTTCGTCTATAATGTTGGCGCACAAAATGGGGAAGGTGGCTCGCGCAAGAACCTCGCGCATGGCTTGCCCGCCGTTGTCGAATTCGTGATTGCCAAGCGTCATCGCATCGACGCCGAGCAAGTTGAGGATGTCAATAACCGGCCCACCGTCTGTGAGGTTACAAATCGGCGCGCCGCAGAGCACATCCCCCGCATCGAGAAAAAGCGTACCTGTTGGGTTTTGCTCACGGATGTGCTTCAAAAGCCCCGCGACCTTCGCGGCCCCGGGGCAATGGTAGGTTTGATCGATTGCGCCTGCAAAATCGGTCTGCGTAACAATGTCGAGTATCATAGGCTCTCCCCTCGGGCGTTAAAACGGCGAATTGTCGTTTTCGGGCCTGCCGATCTCGTGCATGCGCTGCTCGGGCGAAACGGAGAGTTTTCCGAGCTTGCGCACATGCGTGAAAATCGCCTCATACATGTGCACGGGAAGTTGTTCCCACTGGAGCGCGTTTGCGATTTGGCCCGTATCGTTACCGCCCGAGGCCATGTATTCGGAGGAGGCAACCGTATAGGTCTTTTCCCGTTCAAGCGGCGTGCCGTCCGGCAGCGTAATTTTGCGTATTTTCGAGAAGGCTGGCTTCGTGTGGTCGGCATATACAACAAGGCCGGAATACATAAGTCCTGCATTGTTGCCGAAGCGTTCCGGCACATAAACGAGCTCAAACAGCTCGTAGAGCTGTGCCCCGGTAATCTTGGCGCGCAAAATCGGGTCATCAAAGCCCATCACGGAACTCATATCCTCCGCGGTAACGGGGCCGGGTTCAATGCGGCCGCCCGCGCTTGTGGCGTTCATATAAGCAAAATCTGTTTCCGCTGCGCTGCGCACGCAGTCCGCAAGCAGGTTGCCAAGCTTCGTTTCCGCGCTCAGGCGGATGCTCCACGTTTCGTCGGTGGTGGCAAGCACATCCTCAAAAAAGCCGGAAAATGGCGCCGTGACCTGCTTTTCATATTCTTCGTAGGCAGCAACAGGCGCGGCTTTCCCATCGTTTTGCAGCACATTGTACGACCGCTCAACGATGCGGCGGGTATCAGGGTCAAACAAGAGCCGCGTATGGCAGAGGCTATGGCCGCCAAAGCCGCCCTTTAGCACAACTGTGTTGCCCACAAGCCCAGCGTAATCGCCCGGAATATGGCCGCCGATGCACACGTCTACCTCGGGAATTTCCTGCAAAAGCTCTGCTATTTCGCCGCTTATGCCACCATCCGCTTCGACGTAAAAGGGGATGTGTGCAAGCAGCACAACGATCTCCGCGCCCGCCTGCCGCATCTCAGGGATATAAGTCCTGCACGCCTGCGCGCAGGAGCGCACCTCATAGGGGGCAAAGGAGGAAGCGGTGACCATGTAGGGCGTATATTCGGTGGTTACACCGACCACGCCGATCTTCACGCCTGATTTTTCGACTATGACATAGGGCTTCGTATCGGGGATCAACGCGCCGGTATCCCGCTCTACGATGTTAGCACAGAGGATAGGGAAGTCCGCAAGGGCGATGCAATCGTTCAAAAATGTTCGCCCGCGGTCGAATTCGTGATTGCCGAGCGTAAGAGCGTCGGCCTTAAGAAGCGACACGGCCTTTACACAGGGCGCGCCGCCCCAAAACGTGGTGGAGAACGCGTCGCCCGCATCAAGTAGCAGCGTGCCGGCGGGGTTTTCCCGCCGTACGGCTTCAATCATCGCACCAAACGATGCGAAACCCCGGTTACGGCGGGAGCGCTTCATTCTACCCGAAAAGTCGGCATGCGCCAGAATGTCGATGGGAATCAGTCGTTTCATGCGCTTATCCTTTCAGCCCGCCGCGCGATACGCCGGTGACGATCTGCTTGCGGAATAAGAGGAACAGAATAATCATGGGCACCACGACGATTGTTGCCGCCGCCATCAGCCGCTCGTAGCGAATGCCGCTCGAGGTCATGAAAGCATAAAGACCAAACGGCAGCGTGCGCGATTCAGGCGTATTGGTGACGAGCACCGTCCAAAGGAACGCATTCCAGCAGGTGATCGCGTTAAGAAGGCCAATCGTTGCAAGCGCCGGCTTTGCGATGGGAATCATGATGCGAAACAGATAGCGCCAGTTGGATGCACCATCCACACGCGCGGAATAATACAGGCTATCCGGTATGGAGAGGAAGAAGTTTCGTAAAATGTAGGTGTAGAAAATGCTCGACGTAAACGGGATGATGAGCGCAAGCAAATTGTCGGTCAGCTTCCAGTCCACAATGGTTTGATAGTTGGTGATCACGAGCATTTCAAACGGTATCATCATCAGCGAGAGCAGCAGCGAGAAAAGAAGGTCGCGCCCGGGAAACTTGAGGCGAGAGAACGCGAAAGCCGCAAGCACGGTTGTAAACATCGTGCAGGCGACGCAGGCGACCGTGACGATGACGGAGTTTAGAAAATATCGCGCAAAGGGCGCTTTTTCGAAGGCGTATTTGTAGTTTTCCAGCGTAGGGCTAGCGGGGAGCACCGTGGGCGGTGTGGTATTCACCTCCGCGGCGGTTTTCAGGGAGGAAAGTATCATCCATACGAACGGCAGCACCATGACCGCCGCGCCGATGGCGAGGATCGCGTAAAGGATGGTTCGCTTGGTTATTCTCATTGTTTTCATAGCTCAATAATGCTTCCATTTCCGCTGAATGAACAGCTGAATCATCGTCAGCGCCAAAACGATCACGAATAGGATCACCGCGCTAGCCGCAGCCCTGCCGAGCTTCCATTGGACAAAGAATGCGTCGTAGAGATAATACACAACCGTATAAAGTGAGTAAGCCGAACCGGGATTTCCGTTAAACAGCGGGAAGAGTTCCGAAAACACCTTGGAGGCGGAAATCATATTGATAATCAGGGTCAGCCCGATGGTCGGAGCAAGAAGGGGCAGTGTGATGCGCCGGAAAATGCGTCCGCCCTTTGCGCCGTCGGCACGCGCAGCCGTATAGTACTGTGGGTTGACGTTTTGAAACCCGGCAAGCAGCAAAATCGTTGTAAACGGAATCATGCTCCATACGCCGTAGATACAGAGCGCTGCGAGGTTGTATGCGGGGTTGTTCAACCAATTGACCGGGTCGATTTGAAAAAGGGAAAGGAAATAGTTGATCAGACCGTAGTCGAAGTTGAACAGCCATTTCCAAACGAGGCCGATGGCTGTGATGGAGGTGACCATCGGCAGAAAGTAGCAGGTTTGGAAAAAACCCTTGAGCCTTATGTCATTGTTAAGAAGCGTTGCAATCAAAAGCGAGAGCGCCGTTGCCGTTGGCACGACGATCACCGCGTACAGGGCGGTGTTCTTGAGACCGTTGAGAAAGTTTGGGTCACGGACGACCGCCTCATAGTTTGCAAAACCGAACCCGCTGAATGCGCCCGTAAGTACCTTGTAGCCCTCTTTGAAAGAGATGAGGAACACGTTGATGAACGGGTAAACCGAAAAGAGGATCAGCCCGATCAAGAACGGCGCGAGAAAGGCCGCAGGCAAAAGAAAGGTTTTCGCCGTAAGCTTTTCACCATCCGGGCGGGTTTTCCTAAACAGCCTCTTCATGACAATCTCTCCCCCGTTTGCGCATCGAACAAAAACACACCGCGGCGCTTGAAGCTAAGCTGGATATTCTCACCGATGGAAAGCGGATAATCGCCGCTGATGAAGCCGCGGCATTGCTGGCCCTCAATTTCAAGCAGCGAGAGCTCGTCCTTGTTGATCCAATAGCGCTCGAGCACACGCGCCTGAAGGGAATCCCCCTGCGCGGGTACGACGATGCTTTCCGCACGCACGGCGAGAATCGCCTCCGTGCCGTTTGCAACGTCACGGCGCAGCGGCAGCGAAACGCGTACTTTCGAACCATCGAAACGAAACGCGCCGTTCTCGATGGTTCCGCGAAGCCTGTTGATGGGCGGCGCACCGAGGAAATCCGCAGCAAAGAAGTTGACGGGCTCATCATAGAGCTGACGCGGGGAATTCTGCTGCTGCAAAACGCCAAGCTTGAGCAAAACGACCTGGTCGGCGATGGAGGAGGCTTCCTCCTGATCGTGCGTAACGAACACGGTCGTCACCTTCGAGGCGCGCTGGATGCGCAAAATCTCTTCGCGCATCTCTACACGAAGCTTCGCGTCGAGGTTGGAGAGCGGCTCGTCGAGCAAAAGAAGCGCAGGCTCTTTCGCCAAAGCGCGCGCGATGGCCACACGCTGCTGCTGCCCGCCCGAAAGCTGGCTGGGTTTGCGATCGAGAAACTCCGAAATGCGCACAAGCTCGGCAAGCTCACCGGCGCGCTCAAAACGCTGTTTTTTTGGGATGCGCTTGATCTCCAGCGGAAAGCAGATGTTCTCCCGAACTGTCATGTGCGGATAGAGCGCGTAGTTTTGAAATACAAGCCCGACATTGCGCTTCTCGGGGGGGAGGTCGGTAACGTCACGATCTTCAAAGAAAATGCGACCGCCGCTGACAGGGAGAATGCCGGAAAGCATGTTCAAAATGGTTGATTTGCCGCAACCTGAAGGGCCAAGCAGCGCAATGAGCTTGCCGCTTTCGATCACGGCAGAAAGGTCGTTGACCGCAACCGCATCGCCGAATTTCTTTGTAACATGTTCTAGTGTAATTTTCATAGAATCACCTCAGTATTTCTTCGATCACGGTTCCGTCCGTATCAGGCATAGAAAAGCCCAGCATGCGCGCCATGGTAGGTGCCTCATCAACCATCGAGCGCCGCGCTACCATAACGCCCGACCGTACATTGGGTCCGGCAGCGAGAAACGTCGTAACTTCCTCGCGCGTAGGGCTACCGCCGTGCGTGGCGGCGCCGATCTTATGGTTGCCGGGAATCTTGCTGCCGTAAACATCCGGGAGGTCGAAACGCTCACCAAAGGAAATCGGCAGCCGGCTTTCGATGATGAAGTCGAAGGGTCCATCCACATGGAAAGCTGCCTTTGCTTCCTCGCGATCCATCACATAGGTAAGCTGTATACGCGGGTCATCCTTAAGGGTCTCTAAGTACGCACGCACGCGCGCTTTCATTGCCATATCCTCCGGGTTCCGTAGCTCTATATAAGCCGCAAGGCCCGTGGAGTGGAGAAGTGCGTCAAATGACTCAAGCGTGCCGTCCTTGCTGACACGGATGAAGCCGTTTTCGCGCAGCAGTACATTGAGGTGCAAAACCTCTTCGATGTCGGTCTGGCCATGGTCGCCGAGGATGACGATGTTGGTTTCCGCGAGCGTGCCCTTGCGGCGTAGCGCCTCAACGATACTGCCGAACTCCTCATCGTGCTTGCGAAGCTGGTTTGCCACGGGCTCGTTGTGTACGCCGAACTGGTGACGGCTGCCGTCGAGGTCGCACATTTTCACAAGCATCACATCTGGCTGCTCCCTATCTTCAAGGATATCGAGCGCGAGCGCCATGGTCAAGAGGTCAAGGCTGCGGTCTGGCCCCTTGATGTAGCGGCCATGCTTGTAGAAATAGCGGTCTATAAGTTCTTGTGATGCCGTTCCCTCAAGCCATTTCTCCGGCTCCCAGCCAACATAGCTATACGGAAGG
>DLFZ01000106.1:0-175 GCA_002482435.1 Christensenella sp. UBA7707 | reverse complement strand
CCGGCCAGGAGAGTGAACAGGTCGTAAGCCCATGCTCGCGCGCGCGGTCGAGCAGTGTGGGCACGCGCACATCTTCCTTCATGCAATGCCACGGCCCTTTGAAGTGCCCGCCGCGCTTCATGATCTCGTTGTTGGAAATGCCGTGGCGGTCTACATAACACCCGGTGATGATCGA
>DLFZ01000219.1:4452-20723 GCA_002482435.1 Christensenella sp. UBA7707 | reverse complement strand
AAAAACCCGAGCCGAAGCGCAAGCCGCCGTGGAGGCGTTTTTAAAAGTACCATCGCTTGCAGAGGCTCTTCTTGTGGAAAAGGGCGTGACCGCCATTGTGGGCGGCGGAGGAAAAACCACGCTCATGCTGCGGCTTGCACGTGAGCTTTCTAAAGAGGGAAGCGTAATTATTTGTACCACCACACACATCCGTGCGCCGCAAAACATCCCGCTTTTTTTCGGTGCAAGCGAAGAAGCCGCCATACGTGCACTCAAAGAACACCGCGTCGTTTGCCTGGCGGAACGGGAAACGGAAACCGGAAAGCTTATAAGGCCGCAGCTTTCCATGGAAACCCTTGCTTCGCTTGCGGATTATGTTCTGGTGGAGGCGGATGGCTCACGGGGCTTGCCGCTGAAAGCGCATGCCGCGCACGAGCCGCAAATTCCACTTTGCGCAAAGCGGGTCATTTACGTGGTGGGCGCGGACGGCATTGGAAAGCCGGTGTCCGAAGCCGCACACCGTCCGGAGCTGTATGCGCGCCTCATCCAGAAATCACAGGAAGCGATTGTAACGCCCGAGGACGCGGCGCTTGCTGCGGGCACAATCAAAAACGCGGTAGCGGTAATCAACAAGGTGGAAACGGCACAAGCGCTCGCATACGCGCGCGCGTTTGCCAAGACATACGAAGGGAGGGCGGCGGTGTGCTCGCTCAAAAGCGAACAGCCGCTCATTGAACTATGGGAAAACAAAAGCCCCTTGTGGTGATGAAGGGCGCGGGGGACCTTGCTACAGGCGTAGCGCTGCGGCTCCACCGCGCGGGCTATGGCGTTGTGATGACGGAGATTGCGGAACCGACGGCCATCCGCCGCACCGTGAGTATTTCCCGGGCAATAAAAGAAGGCACGGCGACGGTGGAGGATGTTTTGGGCGTTCGTGCGGAGGATGAAAAGGATGCGTTGCGCATCGTTTCTGAGGGGAATATCGCCGTTTTGGTGGATGAAAAAGCGTTGTGCATCAAAGCACTTTCTCCCGTGGCGGTTGTGGATGCCATTCTCGCAAAGAAAAACCTAGGCACAAGCGTTTACGACGCGCCAATCGTGGTGACGCTTGGACCCGGTTTTACGGCGGGGGTGGATTGCCACGCGGCGGTGGAAACCATGCGCGGGCACGACCTCGGACGTGTATACTACGAGGGAAGCCCGCATCCTGATACAAAGGAACCAGGCAGCATCGACGGGTTTACGTTTGAGCGTGTGGTACACACGCCGTGTACGGGAACGTTTCATGCTGTGCGCGAGATCGGCAACACCGTTACGGCTGGTGAAACGATCGCCCTTGTGGAGAACATACCCGTACACGCAAAAATCACAGGAATCCTTCGCGGAATCCTGCCCGACGGCATCCGTGTTTTTCAAGGCATGAAGTGTGCGGATGTGGATCCGCGCTGCGAGCTTCGGCATTGTTTTACCGTATCGGACAAAGCGCGCTCCTTGGGCGGCGCGGTGCTCGAAGCGATCTTGCATTTCAGCCACCCATAAACGCGGCTGAGAAAGGACAAACGTTATGGAAGAAAACGTAAAGCTTACAAAGCTTGCGAAATGCGCCGGCTGCGGCGCAAAGGTGGGAGCTGGCACGCTTGCTAAGCTCTTGGAGGGGATCGAAACCCGTTTTGACGAGAACCTTCTGGTGGGGTATGACAAAAGCGATGATGCCTCGGTTTATAAGGTGAGCGATACGCTTGCGCTCGTGCAGACGCTCGACTTCTTTCCGCCCATTGCTGACGACCCGTACTTGTTCGGGCAAATCGCCGCGACCAACGCGTTAAGCGACATTTACGCCATGGGCGGCGAACCGAAGCTTGCCTTAAACATCCTTTGCGTGCCTGAAAAAATGGAAAAGTCCGCTGTGCACAACATTTTACGAGGCGGCTACGAAAAGGCTTACGAGGCGGGTGCCATCATCACGGGCGGGCACAGCATTTTTGACGACGAGCCGAAATACGGCTTAAGCGTTACGGGTTTTGTTCACCCCGATAAGGTGCTTACAAACAGCGGCGCGCGCGAGGGCGACGTGCTGTTTTTAACAAAGCCGCTCGGGATCGGCATTCTCTCCACGGCCATGAAGGCCGAGCTTTTGAGCGCGGAAGGGGAAGCGCTTATGTATAAGCTTATGACCACGCTCAACAAGGCCGCGCGCGACGCGATGGTGTGCTTTGACGTACACGCCTGCACGGATGTTACTGGCTTCGGTTTTTTAGGCCATGCGCTTGAAATGGCACAGGGTTCTGACGTGACGCTCGAAATCGACACGAAGGCGCTTGATCTTTTGCCGGAGGCGCTTTCCTTTGCGCGCATGGGCGTTTTGCCTGCGGGGCTTTACAGAAACCGCGCCTTCGCGGAAAGCGGTGTGGACGCGGGGAGCGTAGAACTTGCCGTACAGGATGTGCTTTATGACCCGCAAACTTCGGGCGGGCTTCTCATTGCCGTTTCGCCGGAAGATGCCGACGCGCTGTTTGCCGCGCTCAAAGAAGCCGTGCCGAGCGCACAGCGCGCGGGCGTTGTCAGAAAGTTCGACGGCGCAAGGATACGGTTGAAATCGTGCTAAGCTCCTTTTTCTGTCGGTTGACGTTGACATAAGAAGAGGAGTAGAATGAAAGAAACAACGGATAGAATACCGAAAAGGAGGCATAGTTCGTGGACGCGGACCCATCGGGTAGTAGTACAATCGCAACAAAAGCGGCGCTGCAAACAAGGCCCCCTTTTCCAAATGATCCGTTAACCTGAAATACGCAGTCAATCTGCAAATTGGTTAACCTGCTTTGCGTTGGAATAGGAGCCTGGTTTTACAGGCCATATTTCTACGAAAGCAGGTATTTTTATGATCACAATGTACCGCACAGACGACGAAAAGGTGCACAGCCCGGAAACGCTTGAACCGGGTACGTGGGTACACCTTGTTTCTCCAAATGCGAATGAGCAGCAATGGGTCATCGACAACCTTGAAGTCGATCCCGATTTTCTGCGCGCGGCACTCGATGAAGAAGAACGTGCTCGCATTGACAGCGAAAACGGCCAAACGCTTATCTTGGTCGATAGTCCTCTGATGGTGAGCGATTCGGACGGAGAGGAGTATTCCACCCTCCCGCTTGGTATCATCATGACGCCGGACCATATCGTGACCATCTGCCTGAAAGACAGCCCCATCATGAACGATTTTTCCTCGGGGAGGGTGAAAGCGTTCTCAACCAAGAAGAAGAGCCGGTTTATTTTGCAGATTCTTTACCGCAATGCCATGCACTTTCTGTTCCACCTTCGCCAGCTGGACAAAAAGAGCAGCAGCCTAGAGACAGAGCTTCATAAATCGATGAAAAACAAAGAGCTAATTTCTATGCTCAAGCTAGAAAAGAGCCTGGTCTACTTTTCGACTTCGCTCAAAGGTAATGAAGTGGTATTGGAAAGACTGCTGCGGATGGAATTTGTCCGCCGTTACCCGGACGATACGGATCTTCTGGAAGATGTTATCATTGAAAACAAGCAGGCCATTGAGATGTGCGCAATCTACCGGGACATTCTTTCGGGTACGATGGACGCATTCGCTTCGGTAATCTCCAACAACCTCAACATCGTAATGAAGCTGCTGACCTCCATTACGATCGTGCTCACCATACCGGCGATGGTCGCGGCGCTTTGGGGCATGAACGTAAACGTTCCCTTTCAGGACTCTGCATGGGGTTTCTTTGTGGTGCTGGGCATCATAGCGGTTGCGACGGGACTTGGCGTGTTGTGGATGAGCCGCCGCAAGATGTTCTAGAACGCGGATGTGCTTTTTCACAAAAGAGCACCGGAAAAAGAACAAACAACAAAAAGAAAGCCTCGTGCGGATGGCATTTGCTCATCGCGCGAGGCTTTTTTGATACTCGACACGCCGAAGTAGGTCCACGATCCTGCCGGGTTATATGGCTGATACACCTGCCCGTTATCGGCTTTTCGACAGTTTCTCGCTGATCCTTACTGCTGCACGCTTGCAAACACCTGACCGCAGCACAGGGAAGAATATGCGTCCATCAGCCCACCGCTCAGCGGCAAAAGTGCCGTCACCGGCAGGGATTCGGAAGCCTATTAGCGGTGTTTCAACAAACGCCTCCGGTTTCAACCGCCTTTGTAAAAACGGGTAAGCCGTTTGCGGCGGTTCGTTGAGCGTCGCAATAGCCGCACGCGCTCCAAAACCGCTGCGCAGGCCCGTAAGCGCACACATAAAGACCTTCAACTTTAAGCGCGAAAAGCTCCTGCTCAACATGCGCGACAAGCGCTTTGCCAAGCCCTTTTCCCTGAAACTCGGGAGCAAGGCCAATTTCAAGAATGGTACCGTAGTTCGCAATCTCGGTAAAATCACCTGCGCCATCGTCTTTTTTCCAAAGCGCAAAGCCTGCGCATTTTATTTCGCAAAAAGCAAGGCAGCCGCAAAGTTCGCCGAAAAGCACACCGTCAAACAGGCGGCGGATGAAAGTGTCAATCACATCTTCCGGCGTATCGGCATCCTCAGCGGTGCGGTAGTATTCCGTCAGCAGGCGGTGAAAATCCGAAAAGTGGAAGGGCGAAAGCGGTTCAAAGCGAAGTGTCATAGAAACCTCCGGCAAGAAATATCATAAAATAAGCGTGATACACAAAGAAGAATCACGCTCTTGCGCATGCGTTATCCTCATGGTAGAATAAAGAAAATTTAGACCAACTCACAAATTTTCTTTATGGCGGCGACTGCCGCGTCAATTTCAGCCTCTGTCGTGGTGTATCCTACGGAAAAACGCACCGTCCCCTGCGGAAACGTGTGGAGCGTTTTGTGCGCGTTTGGCGCACAGTGAAGCCCGCAGCGTGTTAAAATGCCGTAATCCTGCTCGAGTGCGAACGCGACAGAAGCATTGTCCATGCAAGGAAAATCAAGGCTCACAACGCCCATGCGGCGGGAAAGCTCCTGTACACCCGCAAGGCGTACACCCTTAAGGCCGCGTATTCCGCTAAGAAACCGCTCGGTAAGCGCCAGCTCATGCGCCCGAAGCGCATCGATGCCCTTGTTAAGAACAAACGAGAGTGCGGTGTCAAACCCGTAAAGCCCGGGAAGGTTCAAAGTGCCCGCCTCGAATTTGTCGGGCATGTAGGAAGGGATTTCCTCGCTGTCGGACATACTGCCCGTGCCGCCGGAAACAATCGGGTCGAGCGCCTTGGCAAACGCGGGGGCAAGAAGAAGCGCGCCAACACCCTGCGGCCCCAGAAGCCCCTTGTGAGCGGGAACGCAAAGCGCGCTCAAGGAAAGCCCTTCAAAATCCACGCGGATGTGGCCTGCCGTCTGCGAAGCGTCCAACACCAAAGGGATTTCATGCGTACGGCAGATACTTGCAATTTCTTCGAGCGGCGCAAGCGTTCCGCACACGTTTGAGGCGTGTGAAACAACCACGAGCCGCGTATTGGGCGTGATAAGCCCCGTGAGGGAGGTGGGGTCGATGATGCCGGCATCATCCGCATTCATGCGCGAGAAGGAAACGCCAATTTTTGTGAGCTGGGTAAGTGGGCGCATCACGGCGTTGTGTTCGAGCGGGCCGACAATCGCGTGGTCGCCGGGTTTCAAATAGCCCTTGATGCATTGGTTGAGCGCAGCGGTCGCGCCCGAGGTAAAAACGACATGCGACGGGTCGGAGAAATGAAAAAGCTCCGCAAGTTTCTCCCGAACGCCGAGCACCGTAAGTGCGGCCTCGGTGGCGGCGGGGTAGGAGGCGCGGCCGATGTTCGCGCCAACGCCGCTTAAAAAATGCGCCATCGCTTCGGCCACGCCGGGCGCTTTGGGGAAGGAAGTCGCGCCGTTGTCTAGGTAGATATACCGCATAAAAACCTCCGTGGGAAAAATGGAACGTAAAACCGATGCTGTACCCACAGCTTAACATAGATGTAAGCAGAAAAAAATGCGGGAAGGTTGGGAACTATGAAAAAATATTTGTCCGTTGTGATTACGGGGCTTGTAATCGGCGCGCTTGCGGTGCTTTTGAGCGTGCTTGGAAACCCCGCGAACATGGGATTTTGCACGGCTTGCTTCCTCCGCGACATCGCGGGTGCTTTGAAGCTTCACGCATCCGACAAAACGCAGTTTATGCGGCCGGAAATCCTCGGCATGATCATCGGCGCGTGCGGCATTGCGCTTGTAAAAAAGGAATTTCGTCCCATGGGCGGCTCCGCGCCCGCCACGCGGTTTTTGCTCGGCATGACCGTAATGATCGGTGCTCTGGTGTTCCTCGGCTGCCCGCTTCGCATGGTAATCCGCCTTGGCGGCGGCGATTTGAACGCGCTTGTGGGCCTTGTGGGCTTTGCGGCAGGCGTGCTTGTGGGCGTACTTGCGCTCAACAATGGGTTTTCCCTTAAGCGCGCTTATGCGCAGAGCAGGCTTGAAGGGCTTATGCTACCAATTGTTGCTGTTGTTCTTTTGATCGGCACCGTAATTGTGCCGCAGCTTTTCAACGCGAGCGCCGAAGGCCCCGGCTCCATGCATGCGCCTCTTTTGATCGCGCTTGCGGCGGGCCTTCTCGTGGGCGTGCTTGCGCAGCGTTCGCGCATGTGCATGGTTGCTGGCATACGCGACAGCGTGATGTTTAAGGACTTTAAAATGCTTTGGGGCTTTGTGGCGATCTTCGTTGCGGTTCTTGTCGGCAATTTGATTCTTGGCAAGTTCAAGTTCGGCTTTGCGGAACAGCCCATTGCCCACACCGATGGGGTTTGGAACTTCCTCGGCATGGCGATTGTAGGCTGGGGCAGCGTTCTTCTTGGCGGCTGCCCGCTAAGGCAGGTCGTTCTTGCAGGCGAAGGCAGTTCCGATTCCGGTATTACGGTGCTCGGGTTTGTTGCGGGCGCTGCGGTAAGCCACAATTTCGCGCTTGCATCGTCTGGCACGGGCGCGGGCGCAAATGGCCCTGCTGCCGTGGTTGTGTGCATCGTAATTTTGGCGCTCATATCGGTATTCAACCGGGAAAGGAAGTAAAAGCATGAAGCAGCTTGATGCGCGGGGCTATGCCTGCCCCATGCCCGTCGTTATGGCACAGCGGGCGCTCAAAAGCGAAGAAGGCGGTATCGAAATTCTTGTGGATAACCACGCCGCTGTGGAAAACCTGACGCGCTTTGGCGCGGCCAACGGTTACAGCGTAAAAGACGCGCCGGAGGGAAGCGACTTCCGCCTTACGCTTCAAAAAAAGTGATGCGTTACATCGGCACATTTTACACGCATCTCGCCGCGCTCAAATCCGCCCGCGCGCTTGGCCGCGAGGGGCACATTGCGCGCCTCATGCCCGTGCCGCGAAAGCTTAGCGCAAGCTGCGGCACCTGCGTGAGCTACGAGGCGGAAGAACCGTGCCTTCAACTTCTCGACGCGGATATGGAAGCTGTTTACCGCGTTTTGGGTGAGGACGATTATAGCCTCATACGGCGTGGGGAAGACAAATAAAAGAATGAACAAACAAAAGAGGCCGCGCTTGCGCGGCCTCTTTTGTGTAAGCAAGGCGTGGTAGAAGAAAGACGAAGAGCTACTCCCAGCAGCATAGGCAAAACGGATGCCCTGCCGGGTCGAGGCAGATACGGCATGTATCGAGGTACTGCACGTCAGAAAGCACTGCACCGCAGGCCAGCGCGTGTTTCACGGCATCGTCAAGGTTGCTCACGGAAAAGTCAAGGTGTGCCATCATTTGCGGGCTGCCTTTTTTGGTTGGCCAAACGGGCGGCTCATAGTCCGGCTCTGTCTGAAAGAAGATGGTGACGCTGTCGCTTGGGCTGCGCACGGCGGCAAACTCCGCTTTGTCGTGCGTGATGGGCCAGTTTAAAAGTCTCGAATAAAATTGGGCGAGATCGTGTGCCACAAGGCAGTCAAGCACCACAGAATCAAACTGCATGGTAAGCTTTTCGCGGAATTTTTGTTCCATAGCAACCTCCTTCATAAAATGCCTCTATGTTACAACGTTTGAATACCGCTGTTTGTAGCTTCAGAATAGCACAGTGAACAAAAAAGGAAAATGTGATATACTCAAGTTGTTTTTAACCGCAATTCTACGAATTTATGAAGAAGGACGGCGCTTTTCTATGTACAAAAACCCATACGGCAGCGTTGCGCTTATAACAGGTGCAAGTTCCGGCATCGGCTATGAAACGGCGCACAAACTCGCAAAGCTCGGCTTTAGGGTATACGGCGGCTCACGGCGCGGCGGCGAAAGCATTCGCTACGACGAGGGAGCAATCAACATGCTGCAGCTCGACGTAACGGAGGAGGAATCCATCAAAAGGGCTGTGGATGAAATTCTCGAAAAAGAGGGTCGAATTGACATTTTGATCAACTGCGCGGGGATTGGCATTGCGGGCGCTGTGGAGGACTGCTCGGGGGAGGAAGCCCTAAGGCAGATGGATGTGAACTACGCAGGAACGCTTCGGATGATCCGCATGGTGGTTCCCTTTATGCGCGCAAGGGGAAACGGGCTCATCATCAACATCGGCTCGGTGGGCGGCGTTTTTTCGATTCCGTTTCAAACGCTTTATAGCTCCTCAAAGTTCGCCGTGGAGGCGCTTACGGAGGGGCTTCGCATCGAGCTGAAGCCGTGGGGCGTCAAAGCGGCGCTCGTGGAGCCTGGGGATGTACGAACCGGCTTTACCGCCGCACGTATTTACGCCAAGGATTGCAAAACCACGGCCTACGGCGCGCGGTTTACCCAGTCCATTAAGCAGATGGAGCACGATGAGTTGCATGGAAAAGCGCCCGATGCCGTGGTCAAGGTGATCTTACAAACCATCCGCTCCAAAAACCCGCCCGTGCGGCGCACGGTAGGTGGCATGTACAAGGTGCTCGTGTTTTTAAAACGCATCCTTCCTTCGCGTCTCGTGGAGGCACTTCTCGATATGATGTACCCAAAGTCGAACGTGAAGTAGGGCTTTTTTCCCCGAATATAGCAAAATGCGCTCCGTTGTTCGGAGCGCATTTTTTAAACAGAAGATTCTTTGCTTTTTCTTTGAAGAAAGAAGAGGCAAAGCTTATTCCCGTGCTTGCTTTTTCTTTGAAGAAAGAAGAGGCAAAGCTTATTCCCGTGCTTGCTTTTTCATGCGGAATTCCTTTTGCAGAATGCGCTTGCGAAGGCGAATGGACTTGGGCGTCACTTCCACAAGCTCGTCGTCCGCAATAAACTCGAGGCATTGTTCAAGGCTCAAAAGTGTGTATGGGGTGAGGCGCAGCGCCTCGTCGGAGCCGGAGGCGCGCATGTTGGTGACGTGCTTCTTTTTGCACACGTTTACCACAATGTCCTCGTTACGGGAGCACTCGCCTACAACCTGGCCTTCGTATACCGGCACGCCGGGGCCTACAAAAAGCGAGCCGCGCTCCTGGGTGTTGAAAAGGCCGTAGGAAGAGGTTTCTCCGGTTTCGCTCGCCACGAGAGAGCCACGCGTGCGCTCCATGATGTCGCCCTTGTACGGCTCATAGCCGTGGAAGATGTGGCTCATTACACCATTGCCGCGGGTTTCGGTCAAAAGCTCGCTGCGGTAGCCCATAAGCCCGCGCGCGGGGATCAAAAACATCAGGCGCGTGCTGCCTTCGGCCTCGGAAAGCATGTTTTGAAGCTCCGCCTTGCGCATGCCGAGGTTTGACATCACAGCGCCCACATATTCCTGCGGCACATCTACGGTGAGCTCCTCAATGGGCTCAAGAAGCTTGCCGTTCGCGTCGGTTTTCATGATGACCTTCGGGCGGGAAACAGCAAACTCGTATTCCTGGCGGCGCATGGTTTCAATGAGGATGGAAAGGTGCAATTCGCCACGGCCGCTCACCTTGAACATATCGGTGGAGCCGGTTTCTTCCACGCGCATGGCGACGTTGGTTTCCACTTCTTTAAAAAGGCGCTCGCGCAGATTGCGGGAGGTAACGAACTTGCCCTCGCGGCCTGCAAATGGGCTGTCGTTCACCATGAACATCATGGAAACGGTTGGCTCGTCAATGTGCACAAACGGCAGCGGCTCAACGCAGGCGGGGTCGCACCCCGTTTCGCCGATGCTGATGTCCGAAATACCCGCCACGGCGATGATCTCGCCCGCACTGGCCTCTTCCACTTCCACGCGCTTAAGGCCCTCAAAGCGGTATAGGCGCGAAAGCTTCACATCGCGACGCGCATCACTGCCGCAAATGGTTACGATTTGATTGCGGCGCGCGGTACCGCGCTCCACACGGCCTATACCGATGCGGCCAACATAATCGTCGTAATCGATGGTGGAAAACAAAATCTGGAGCGGTTCGTTTTCATCGCCCTGCGGCGCGGGAACGGTTGAAAGGATGGTGTCAAAAAGCGCCGTCATATCCGTACCGAGGTCTTCGGGGTCGAGGCCGGAAAAACCGTCGCGCGCGGAGGCGTATAGGACGGGGAAGTCGATCTGCTCCGCGGTTGCGCCAAGCTCCATAAAAAGCTCAAGGGTTTCATCCACCACTTCAATGGGGCGGGCATCGGCGCGATCTACCTTGTTGACCACCACCACGGGTATCTTTTTCAGCTCAAGCGCCTTGCGCAGCACAAAGCGCGTCTGCGGCATACAGCCTTCAAACGCGTCCACAAGAAGGAGCACGCCGTCCACCATTTGCAAAATGCGCTCCACCTCGCCGCCGAANNCCGAAGTCGGCGTGGCCCGGGGTATCCACAATGTTAATGCGCGTACCCTTGTAGGTAACGGCGGTGTTTTTTGAAAGAATGGTAATGCCTCGTTCGCGCTCGAGGTCGTTGGAGTCCATAACGCGCTCCTGCACCTGTTCGTTGGCGCGGAATACGCCGCTTTGGCGAAGGAGCTGATCCACAAGCGTGGTCTTGCCATGGTCGACATGCGCGATGATGGCGATGTTTCGTAAATTCTGGTTCATAACCCGGTTCCTTTTCCTAAAATATAACGTGCCGTCCGTATTCGGATTGGCGCGCAGCTCTAAAATACAACATGCTATTATAGAACGGCGCAACGCAAAACACAACAAAAATGCAGGCAAAACCGCCGCTTTTTTTCAAGTTTCTGCAGTTTTGCGCCGGAAAAACCTTTCAATGGCGTACAATGTTAAACCGTGCCGCGTTCTGCCGCGCTTGACAAAGCGGCGTGTCGCGGCCTATAATGCCCTTACAACCGAACAACCATCCGCTGGGGGCGCTGGCGCATTTGCGCCGGCTGAGAAATACCCTTGGAACCTGTCTGGATAATGCCGACGTAGGGAAGCGGGAGAAAAGCAAAACGCAACGGAAACGCGCTTTTACCTCCGCAGGCCATATTTGGCGGCGGAGGTTTTCGTTTGAATTCAAACATCGAGGTGATTTCCATGACGTTCAAGCTTTTTGAGGAACTCGCGTCGCTGGACGCGAAGGGTGTGCTGCTCCTTGTTTTGGGCATTGCGGCCGCAATCGTATTTGTAGTTGTACTTCTGGCACTTCGCACACGGCACAAAAAGGAAGGCACCGTGTTCGACGTCGGCAAAAGAAAAACCGACGTGCGCGCGCTCGTCTATGGTGCGCTCTGTTTGAGCCTTTCGTTTGTTTTAAGCTACTTTAAGCTTTTTGAACTGCCCATGGGCGGTACGGTTACGCTTTTGAGCATGCTGCCGGTGGCGGCCTACGCGGCGGTGTTCGGCCCCGTGTACGGCTTTACCGCGGCGCTTGCCTACAGCTTTTTGCAGGTGGTACAGGGCGCTTATGTGGTGCATTGGGCGCAGTTTCTGCTCGATTATACCTTGGGTTTTACCTGCTTGGGGCTTGCGGCGCTGTTCCCCAAAAAGCTTCCGCTCGGGCTTGCCATGGCGGGTTTTGGCCGCTTCGTGTGCTCCACGCTCAGCGGGGTGATTTTCTTCTCAGCCTACGCTGCGGAAGCGGGTTTTCAAAGCGCATGGCTTTATTCCATCGCCTACAATGGCTCCACGATCGGCACGGATACGCTTTTGTGCGTGCTGGTGGCGCTTTTGCCTTCGGTAAGGCGGCTGCTTGAGAGAATGAAGCCCGCGGCAGAGGCGCGCGTATAAACAAGAAAAGGAGCCTTAAAAAAGCGGCCTGCGGATATTCCGCGGGCCGCTTTTCAGGAACAAAGGAACTGCGCTTTACGAGTGCATGTAATTTTCGCGGTTGAGGTAATCAAACAGCACTTGGCCGTCCAGCGTTTCAAAGTAAACAAGCAGAGGCTGCGATTTCTCAACATAAGCCTGCGCCAGCGCCTCAAATGCCGTTACATCTGCAGAAACGTCCTTGCCGCTACCATCGGCGGAAACAAAACCGTCGTCTTCGCTCACGAAGGTAAAGGAGTTGCTGTCCTTCACCACGGCCTCGCCCTTTGCGTCGAGCGAGAACAGGGTATAGATGTAATCCGCATACCCTTGGAACATGGAGGGGTTGTAGTCAAAAAGGTACGCGCCCGTTTCATCCGTATAGAGGTAAATCTGCATCCAGCCGACGTGCGCATAGTGGTTCTGGCGCTCAAAAATCTGGCTCACGGCACCGTCGATCACAGAAAACACACGCATGCGGCCCGATAAAAAGGAAATGGAGTCCGTTACCGAGGAAAGCATAAGCGGCGTTTCAAGGTCCTCGCCAAGCATTTCTACAACAATCAGCTCGTTGTTGCCGTCGTGCGTCAAATCAACATAGGCGGCTTCGGCATACCCAAGGTTATAGTTCTCTGAAAAATAGGCAGAAAGCGCGGCGTCGTTTTCAACGGACGACGGGGTGAGTGCGGGGGAAGTAAGAAGGTCCACGGGTGTGGTTGCGGGAGCGGGCGAGGCCGTTTCTATGGGCTGCTCCGGGGTTGCGGTCGGCGCGGGGGTTTCAAACCATGCGGCACAGCCCGCAAAAAGGAACAGCGCGCAGCAAGCAAGCGCCAAAAGCGCGAAAGGTTTGTGTTTCATAACGATTACCTCGTTTCCGGCACGCGTGAACAAGTTCGGTGTGCCGTTTTTTATTGCGAGTGTACTCCGTTTCGGCGCGCGCTGTCAAGAAAACAGAGTGGCGCAAAACCGCAAAATGNNATTTGCTTAAGGGGGTGCCAACTTGAAGCATCCACCGGCGTGAAGTATAATGTAACGTATGGAGAAACACACGCAACCACAAGACCTGTTTGAGGAAACGAAGGAAGAGCCTGTTTTTTCAAGCGCGACACATAAACAGGAGCGCCAAGCGCCGCAGGAAAACGGTGAAGCGCAACAAAAGAAGCCTCGCCCGAAAGAGAGCGGCGATGCGCGCTTTTCTCTGTTTGCCGTGCTTGCGTTTTTGCTGCTGCTTGTCGCAATACCCCTTTACCGTGCCGCAAGCGAAGCTGCCCTATTAAGAAGTACGCCCGCGCCGACCGATTTTGCTCAAAGCGCACCGCCCTCGGCAAACCCCACGCCGGCGCAAACGCTTGCGCCGGTGCCCTCAGCCACGCCTGCGCAGGGCGGGGAAACCGCTGCGCCAGCGCCTGTTTTTGTGCAAACCGCCGTGGTGGTAAACGGTAAAACCGTTGGGGTGCTTGCAAGCCGCGAGGCCGCCGAGGAGCTTTTGCACGATATCAAGGCGAACTATGAGGCCATGATTGTGGAAGAGGGGCAGCTTACAAGCTCCTTTTTGGACGAGGTGGAGTTGGAGGACGCACCCGACGCCACGGAGCTTACCACGCTCGAGGCGCTTTTCGAAACGCTTGTCAACGGGCGGCGTCCGCTCAAAGTGGAAACGGTGTTGCTCATCCAAAGCACAGCGAGCATATCCTATGAAGAGGAAACAAAAAAGGATGAAACGCTTTTTGCAGGGCTTCGCGTTGTGGAAAGCATGGGGCGCGCGGGTGAAAGCGCCGTAGTTACGCGCATCGTATACCAAAACGGCGAACAGAAAAAGAAGGAAACCGGCGAGCAGACCGTGGCGCGCGAAAGCGAGAACCGCGTGATACGCGTTGGAACGCTCGCACAAAAAAGCGGTGAGCCAGGCAGGGGCGAGGGCAAAAAGGGAAAGGACGCAGAAGGGCTTTCGTTTGTAGCACCCGTTGAAGGCGAGATTGTTTCCAACTTCGGGCGGAGAAACGGCTCCATGCATTTTGGGCTTGACTACGAGCTTGACGAAGCTGCTTATGTATATGCCGCAGAGGCAGGCGTTGTGGTGAGCGTGCTTGTGCGCGGCAACTACGGGCTTACGGTGGAGATCGACCACGGAAACGGGTTTTTAACGCGGTACGCCCATCTTCAAAGCGCGCTTGTAGCGCTTCACGACAAGGTGGAAAAAGGGCAGCAGATCGCCGCCGCGGGAGCGCCGCAATATGGAGAAAAGGGCGGGCTTCACTTTGAGCTTCGCATCGACGGCTTTGCGTATAACCCGCGTTACTATCTGCCGTAAGGCCGCTAAATGGCAGGCAGAGGGCGTGAGAACTGTACAAATGCGCCGCGGGATGATACAATACAAAAAATCAACGGATACGGGAAGACAGCAATGGCATTGTTGAAATTCAAATGCAAGGTTTGCGCCAAGGTGTTCGACGAACTGACCCCCTTGGCGAAGATAAACGAGGTTCGCTGCCCTGATTGCGGCGGTGAAACGGAGCGTGCGTACGAGGGAAAGTGCGCCGGCTCGCCCAAGGAGGGCTGCTCGGGTTCCTGCTCGTGCTGTTCGGGTTGCCATTAAAGGTACCGAACACGCTATAAACTTCCGTTCCAAACTTCATCGTTAGGAGAGCGCTGATGTCGCACTTTATCATCAACGGCGGCAACCGTCTGGAAGGCGTCGTTACCATCAGCGGCGCGAAAAACGCCGCACTGGCCATCATCCCCGCAGCCATACTGGCAGGGGAAAGCTGCCGGATCGAAAACCTTCCCGCAATTGAGGACGTTCGCATTCTCGAACAGATCCTCATCCGTATGGGAGCCACCGTGGAGTTTACGCCCGACCAAGGGATGCGCGTTGACCCGCGGGGCATCAGCACCCACAGCGTTACCTTTGAAATGGTTAGCCTTCTTCGCGCGTCGTACTATTTGCTCGGCGCGCTTTTGGGGCGCTACGGCTACGCGGAGATCGCGCTGCCGGGCGGCTGCTCCATCGGCCAAAGACCCATCGACCAGCACATCAAGGGCATGCGCGCGCTCGGCGCGGAGGTCGTTATCAAGGGCGGCGTCGTACGTGCGCAGGCGAGTAAGCTCAAGGGTGCGGAAATTTACCTCGACGTGGTGAGCGTTGGCGCAACCATCAACATCATGCTCGCCGCGGTTGGCGCTGAGGGCGTTACCATCATCAACAACGCGGCAAAGGAGCCGCATGTTGTGGATGTGGCGAACTTTTTGAACATGATGGGCGCTTCGGTGAGGGGCGCCGGCACGGACGTGATTCGTATCGCGGGCGGCCGGAAGCTTCACGGGTGCACCTACGCCATCATTCCCGACCAAATCGAGGCAGGTACCTTTATGATCGCAGCAGCCGCTACGCGCGGCGACGTTGTGATCAACAACGTCATTCCTACGCACCTTGAGGCCATTTCCGCCAAGCTTATGGAAAGCGGCGTGCGCGTAATTGAGGGGGACGACGGGCGCGAGTTTTTCATCCGCGTCACCTCGCAGAGCCGCCCCCGCGCGGTGAATTTGAAAACATTGCCTTATCCGGGCTTCCCCACCGATCTTCAGCAGCCCATGATGGCGTTTCTTTCGACCGCCGCGGGCAACAGCTTTATTGTGGAAAACATTTTTGAGGAACGCTTCAACCATGTAAGCGAGCTAAGGCGTATGGGCGCAAACATCACCATCAACCAGCGCACCGCGCTTGTGGAGGGTGTGGAGGCATTGAGCGGCGCGCCGCTCTACGCAAGCGATCTTCGCGCGGGTGCATCCCTCATGGTGGCAGCGCTCATGGGCGAGGGGAAGAGCGAGCTTCACAACATTCACTACATCGACCGCGGGTACGAGTTTTTTGAACATAAGCTTCGCGCGCTCGGCGCTGACATTCTCCGCGTGGAGTAAGCGCCGAGAATTTAGGTGTGAAAACAAAAGGGCTGTTTCGACAAGGAAACGGCCCTTTTTTATTTGGCTTTTTGCTTAAAGTGCAGTTATCTGTTATTTATAATAGAGACCCGCAAGCTTCATCTCGGTATCGAACGAAAGTGTGTAGGTCAATGTTTTGCTTTCGTACTTTGCCTGCAAAACAACCACGCCGTATTCCGCGCCCGTTGTTTTGTCGGTCGCGCCGAAGGCAATGGCATCGCCGAATTCCGAGAACGTGCTGCCCGCGGAAATTGCCGTGTAGATTTCCGTAAGTTTGTCGTCGGTGAGCGCA
>DLFZ01000219.1:0-4407 GCA_002482435.1 Christensenella sp. UBA7707 | reverse complement strand
AAGCTGTCGGAAAGCGGCGGCACGCTTTGGCAGCCGGCCGCAAAAAGAAGGAGGGTACAAAGAGCCGCAAACAGAACAATGCGATTTACTTTTGATTTAAGCATTTTGAATTTCTCCTTTGCTATAATATTTTTTGGAACGAGCTGCGTAAATTACAAGAGGTACAAGCATTACAACAAACGCCGCTTCTACGATCAGCGCGGAAATACCCGAAAGTGCCATGAGCGGCAGAACAAAATCCACCAGTCCGTGTACCAGAACGGCAAACAAGAGATACAACCACCGGCGGCCGATTTGGAAGCCGTTGAACACAATCACGGTCATACACACTTGGCAAATTACGGCAAGGAAGCGTTCTATGATGCCAAGCCAAAGGTCGCCAAGCGTATAGCCTTGCAAAAACGCAGAAACCAGAATGATTGCCGCTTCCGTAAGCCCATGCCCGAGACCGAAAAGGAGAGGCTGCGAAAACGGTGCTTTTGCGGGACGAAGCGAGAAGGTTTTGAAAAGAAACCGAAAGCCTTCCTCAAACACGCCCGCCGAAAGCGCGACAAGCACGAGAAACAAAACCGTGCTTGTCTGAGAAAACACCGTTACCGCCACGGTGCCTTGCAAGTACCCCAAAAGCGGTAAACGGGTAAGCGGCTGCGAAACGATAAAGCACAAACAGCCGAGCGCAAACGTAAGCACGCCGCGCCAAAAAGTGTTCTTTTTGCAAACCTTCAAAGGCTGCTCCATAAAACCCTCCCCAACCTAATCTTAAAAAGAATACGCCTCGATGCTTATAATATACCATAAGCATAAAAAGCGCAGTACATTTTTGCTGTACGGCGCTTTTCTGTTTGGAAAATTGTAAAACTCTTGGAGGTTTGCCTTTATTTCGTGCCGAACAACCTGTCGCCCGCGTCGCCGAGGCCGGGAACGATGTAGCCATGGTCGTTGAGGAAGCTGTCGAGCGCGGCCACGAAAATATCCACATCGGGGTGCGCATCCCGCACCGCCTTCACGCCCTCGGGCGCGGCGATGAGGTTCACAAGCTTCACATTTTTGCAGCCGGCCTTTTTCACAAGGGTAATGGCCTCTACAGCCGAGCCGCCGGTGGCGAGCATCGGGTCTACAATGATGATGTCGCGCTCCTGCACGTCTTGCGGCAGCTTGCAATAGTAATCCACCGGTTTAAGGGTTTCCGGGTCACGGTATAGGCCGATGTGGCCGACCTTCGCCGCGGGGATAAGGCTCAAAAGGCCATCCACCATGCCCAAACCTGCGCGCAAAATCGGAACGATGCCAAGCTTTTTGCCCGCAAGCTCCTTTGCGTGTGCGGGGCCAATGGGCGTTTCCACCACGATCTCCGCCAGAGGAAGGTCGCGCGTAGCTTCATAGCACAGCAGCATGGCGAGCTCCTGCACCAGCTCGCGGAATTCCTTTGGGCCCGTATGAATGTCCCTCAGGTGCGAGAGCTTGTGCTGTACGAGCGGATGGTCGATGACCGTTACTTTTCCCATGTTGTTTGCTCCTTTCGGCTGTATGTAATGGATTTTAGCGTTCGTTTGTCGTTTCAAAAGTGCTGATTTTATCGATGCGGCGCTGGTGACGTTCCGCAGCTGAAAACTCGGTGCCAAGCCATACCGCCACGATAGCCTTTGCGGTTTCGGGCCCTATGATGCGGCCGCCCAAAGCGAGCATGTTGGAATCGTTGTGCTCACGGGTGAGCTTGGCGGTCAAAAGATCGCCGCAAAGCGCGCAGCGCACGCCCTGTACCTTGTTTGCGGAAATGCTCATGCCAATGCCCGTGCCGCATATAAGAATGCCACGGTCAAATTCGGAAGCGGCAACGGCTTGTGCAGCCGGAATCGCATAATCCGAATAGTCCGTGGCATCTTCGGTACGGCATCCAAAATCCGTAACCTCATGCCCAAGGGCTTCAAGAAAAGGTAAGAGCATGGCTTTGTACTCAAATCCGCCGTGGTCGCTTGCGATGACGATTTTCATGGAATCTCCTCTTTCGTGTGTGGTAAGTGCGCAGCTGGTTCGCTTACATCGTTTTGAAACCGGCCGCGCGCAAAAGCCGGTTCATATAGGCAAGGCCAAGCTCCTGCTCGGGCAGGGCCTCGGTGAAGATGATGTCCGCCTTTGCGCCGTATTCCCTGAGCTTGGCAAAAAGGTTTGCGCAGAAGGTCTCCGGCGCAGTTCTGTCGCCTATTATAGCATACCTTCTTCCGCCGTAAAAGGTTTGGGTCTGCGTACTCGCAAAAATTACGCACACTTTTCCGTCCGCCGTCTCTAGATCGTACGCACGGCGGATGCGCTGTGCCGCCTCTTTGGGGTCGCCGCCCGCCACGAGCACCTGTGCGTCGGGCGCGTAATGCTTATACTTCATGCCGGGAGAGCGCACGGCTTCGCCTTCCTGAAGCGGGGAGAGGATGCTCTTTGCAAGCGCCACGGGGCCGATTACTGTTTCAAGCATTTCCCGGGTAATGGCGCCCGGGCGGAGTATGGTGGGCGCGCCCGCAAGCGAAAGCACCGTGGACTCAAGCCCTACGCGGCAGGGGCCGCCATCGAGGATGACATCTACAATGCCGTTGAGGTCATCGAGCACATGCTTGGCGGTGGTGGGGCTTGGCCTGCCAGAAGGATTGGCGCTCGGCGCCGCTACGGGCACCTGAGCCTCGCGCAAAAACGCGAGCGCGGTTTTATGGTCGGGCATGCGTACGGCAACTGTATCAAGCCCCGCCGTAACCTCGTAGGGAATGCGTTCGCTCTTTTCGTAAACGATGGAAAGCGGGCCGGGCCAAAAGGTATCCATCAAAACACGCGCCTTGTCGGGCACGCTTGACCAAAGCTTTCTCGCGTCGCTCTTGGAGGCGACGTGCAGAATAAGGGGGTTATCGGAAGGACGCCCCTTGGCCTCGAATATTTTTTTTACCGCCTCGCCGTCAAACCCGTTTGCGCCAAGGCCGTATACGGTTTCCGTGGGAAACGCCACAAGCCCGCCCTCGCGAAGGATTCTCCCTGCATGTCGCGCGCCGTTTTCCTTTTGTGTTGTGGCGTTAAAAAGCTCGGTCTTCATACCTGCCCCGTTTCGCCGCTCAGCTTAGCGGCTCTTTCCGCAAGGCTAAGCGCATCCAAAAGCTCATCCATATCCCCGTCGAGGAAGGCCTCGAGCTTATAAAGTGTAAGGTTGATGCGGTGGTCGGTCACGCGCCCCTGGGGGAAATTATAAGTGCGGATGCGTTCGCTGCGGTCGCCGCTTCCTACCATGCTTTTGCGCGAGGAGGATTCCTCCATCGCCTGCTTGTTCTGATAAAGCTCCATGAGCCTGCTTTTGAGCACGCGCATAGCTTTTTCGCGGTTTTTGTGCTGGCTGCGCTCATCTTGACATTGCACCACAAGCCCCGTTGGCAGGTGCGTAATTCGGATGGCGCTTTCGGTTTTGTTTACATGCTGGCCGCCCGCGCCGCCACTTCGGTACGTGTCGATTTGAAGATCTTTCGGGTCGATGTCGACCTCCACATCTTCCGCCTCGGGCATCACAGCTACCGTCGCGGCGCTCGTATGGATGCGCCCCTGCGACTCGGTTTCCGGCACGCGCTGCACGCGGTGTACGCCGCTCTCAAACTTCATGCGCGAATACGCGCCTTTTCCCGAAACGGAAAGAATCGCTTCCTTCAGCCCGCCCATTTCCGCAAGACTTTCGCTCAAAAACTCGTATTTAAAGCCGTGGCGCTCCGCGTAGCGCTGGTACATGCGCAGAAGGTCGGCGCCGAAAAGCGCTGCCTCCTCGCCGCCCGTGCCCGCGCGGATTTCGATGATTACGTTCTTGTCGTCGTTTTTATCCTTTGGGAGAAGCAAAAGCTTAAGGCTGTCGGTAAGCTCCTCCATTTTTGTGGTCAATTCCTCGATCTCTGCGTAGATGAGTTCTTTCATTCCCGCGTCCGCGTCATGCAGCATGGTTTTACAGCCAGCAAGCTCCGTCTGCGCAGCCATGTACGCATCGTACGCGGCGACAATCTCCTCAAGCGACGCATGTTCTTTTACAAGCTCGCGCCAGCGTGCCTGGTCGCTCATCGCGTCGGGAGAGCTTAAAAAAAGTGTCAGTTCGTCATAACGCGCCTTGATGGATTTGAGCCGTTCAAGCATACGACACCCCCGTGTGTTTTTCTAAGAAATAACCTGTGAACAGGCTGCGTAATAAAGCTGACTGCTGTGCAAACATTCCTAAAAAGCTACAACAACTTCAAGAATTCATGCGCTCCCTATTATAAGCTTCACGCGCGCGCAATGGCAAGCGTTCTGTGATTTTTACACCTGCACGGCCACAACGCGCTCAACGCCGCAAAGGTCTTTAAGCACATAGGCGTTTTCAAACAGCGCCTTCACATCCTCCGCCTGAAAAATGCCGACCTC
>DLFZ01000148.1 GCA_002482435.1 Christensenella sp. UBA7707 | reverse complement strand
TGGCATGACCGGAAAAAGATGAAATCATTCCCAATTTCCGATAAATGGTTTATAATCATGAAGTAGAAAATCGGGTTTTGGGTGTCCGGATGAAGAAAATTAAATTTCAAATCGTGGACGACAATTTGGATTATTGCATGAAGCTGGAGGAGTATATGCGCTCCTGCGGCTATTTTGATATGCTTCCGTCTGTACACGACGGCTTTGAGGCCTTGAAAAGCTTTGAAACCGAACTTCCGGATGTAGCACTTGTGGATGTGGTAATGCCTCATATGGATGGCATTGAGCTTTTGCGCAAGCTTCAAGAGCGCGGCTATGCAGGCACGGTAAAAGTGATTGCAAATTCACCCTTTGTTGACGAAGAGCTTGTCCGCATGGCGCAAAGCCTTGGGGCCTCTTATTTTTTGGTAAAACCTATGGAATTTCAATATGTGCTTGCGCGTGTGATCGACGTTGTGGGCGCGGGTGGCGCATTGATGGATGAAGCGGAGCGCGCGAAGCTTCGCGGCATGCTGTCAAGGCAGCAGCGCGACGTTGGGCGGGATGAGGTTATCGCCAATTATTTGAGGGTGCTCGGCGTTCCTGCACATATCACCGGTTACTGGTATTTAAAGGAGAGCATTGATTACTGCGTGGAGCATTACGGGCAGGTTATCGGCATGACGACGGTCGTTTACCCGCATGTGGCTCAAAAATTCGGCACAACCGGCGTGCGCGTGGAGCGAAACCTTCGGCATGCCATTGAGTGCGCTTGGGACAACGGCGGCGTGTCGAGCATTGACGCGCAGCATAAAATTTTCGGCTATACGGTAAACGACGCCAAAGGCAGGCCGACCAACAAAGAGTTCATCGCGATGATCGCCGATCGAACGGTACATAAGTTGAAACGACGCTAAACGTTACATAAAATACATGTCCTTCCCGTATTTATAGAACATACATGGGAGGGCATGCAGCATGGCAAAAGCAACCGCAACTTCAAAATCAAAATTGTTTCAGAATTTGGCCGCGCATCCATACCTTTCGCTTGCGGCTTTTTTCTTTTTCTCGGTGGGAATTGCTTCGGGAATATCCGCAAATTCCGGCATGGTTAGAGAGGATTTTGTAACGTTTGCGGCACAGTGGCTGAAAGAGGACACGGGCTACGGCGTTATGAGCGGCTTTCTGCGTACGGCGCTTTTTCAGATGCTCTTGTTTGCGGCAGTGTGCTCGGCCGCTTTTTTTAAACCGTGTTTCTTGCTTTCCTGCTTGGCGCTTGCAACAAAGGGCTTTTTTGCGGGCTTTGCTGTGGAACAGCTTTTTTTTGAGTATGGTGGTATGGGGGCTGTTTATGCGCTGCCGCTTGTGATTGTGCCGCTTCTTTTCACGGGGACAGCGCTCGCATTGGCTTTTTTATGGACGGGGGAGGCGGTGTTCCCATCGCGTGCCAATCAGGTGGACGCGGCTTTTTTAAAAGAGGACAAGGACAGGGAGCGGCGGATGACGCTTCTTAGGAACCTGCTCCTTTTGGGTATGGGGATCCTTGCAGAGGGCATTCTTATTCCTTACCTGTTCCGCCTTCTCTCGGGTGTGATGGCGATTTGACGCACGTCGTGGGGAATGGTACAATCAAGTCACAGGGGCGTTTACGCCCGAGTGCTTGAAAGGAGAAAATGATTTATGGCAAAGCGTGCCATTTTGATTGTGCTTGACAGCGTCGGCATCGGCGCGTTGCCTGACGCGGCGGAGTTTGGCGATGCCGGCTCTCATACGCTGGGCAATATTTACAAGGTTCGCGGCAAACTCGATTTGCCGAATCTTTACCATCTGGGGCTTAGCCGCATTGAGGATTCGCGCCTTCCCGTGCCGGAAACTGCGGCGGTCGGAAGCTACGGCCGGGCGGCCGAAGTCACCAAGGCGAAGGATACCACCTGCGGCCACTGGGAAATGATGGGTATCATCATGGACGAGCCTTTTAAAACCTTCCCCAATGGGTTCCCCGCGGCGTTTATGCGCGAATACGAGCGTAAAATTGGCCGAGGCACGCTGTTTAACGGCGTTGCGTCGGGTACGGCAATCATCAACGAGCTTGGTGACGAGCATGTAAAAACAGGCAAGCCTATTGTATATACCTCGGCGGATAGCGTATTTCAGGTAGCCGCGCACGAGGAAGTAATTCCGCTTGAAGAGCTTTATGCCATGTGCAAAACCGCGCGCGAAATGCTTGTGGGCGATTGCCTTGTAGGAAGGGTCATCGCGCGGCCGTTCGTCGGTACGAGCGGCGCTTATAAGCGTACCGAAAACCGCAGGGACTACGCCATCCCGCCCATAGCTGCAACTGTGTTGGATTCTCTTCATGAAAAGGGAATTCCTACCATCGCCATCGGCAAAATCGAAGATATTTTCAACCGCAGGGGCATTAGCTTCATTGACCACGCGAAAAACAACCACGACGGGTTTGCTGCAACGCTCAAGCAGGTGCAAAGCGACACAAGCGGTTTTATCTTTACCAACCTTGTGGATTTTGACATGCTTTACGGCCACCGCAACGATGTGGAGGGCTATGCGTCTGCACTCGAATGGGTGGATGAAAAACTGCCCCAGCTCCTTGACGCGATGCGAGAGGATGATATTCTCATCGTGACCGCCGACCATGGCTGCGACCCGACCACCACCAGCACCGATCATTCGCGCGAACATATTCCTGTTGTGGTTTACGGCAAAAACCTCAAGGCGGGCGTAGACCTCGGAACACTCGAGAGCTTTTCTGACATTGGCTCCACAGTGCACGAGCATCTGACTGGAAGCCCCTTTGCGGTAGGGACCTCGTTCTTGCCGAAACTTCAAAAATAGGCGCCGGAAAGCACGCCTAAAAAGGCGCGAAACCGCCGCCGTTTCCTGAAACGATGATAAATCTCCCGCGCAGGTAATATACCTTAATAAGCAGGTATATGCGCGGGAGGTTTTTGTATGCGTATTCATGGGCTCAGAAGATGCGTGTCCCTTTTGACGGTCACGTTTTTGCTGATGTGCCTGCCTCTTGGGGTAGGCCGTGCGGAAACAGCTTTGGTGGATTTGAGCGGCGTAAAGACGGCATTTATCGCGGAGGCAACTTCCGGCCAACTGGTGATGGAAAAGAACTCGGGCGAAAAAGCGAATGTTGCGGGTTTGACGCGGCTCCCCGCGCTCCTTTTGGTGTGTGAGCTTGTGGACGAAGGCGCGCTTGAGCCATCAACGGAAGTGACCGTAAGTGAGGCCGCGGCAGCAGTAAAGGGACCGACCGCATTTGTGGAGGCGTATGAGAAAATCGCCGCAGGCGAACTTTTGAAGGCTGCCATCATGATCGGTGCGGGCGACGCGATTTACGCGCTTGCGGAGGCGGCAACGGGTTCCTCAGGCGCATTTGCGGAACAGATGAACGAGCGGCTTGCGGAACTAGGGGTAAACGCGACGTATACGAACATCACCGACGACGGAGTGCTTCTTAGCGCTGCGGATTTGGCTGCAATCGGCAGGGAAATCATAAGGAGCGCAACGTTTCGCAATTACGCAACCGTATATATGGATGAAATCGTGCATGAAAACGGTTCTGCTACGGAGCTTGTCAACTCCAACCGCATGATCCGCAACTCCACCGGCTGCGGCGGCGTGGGCACCGGTTCCTCCGATGCGGCGGGGTACTGCGGGGTGTTTTGGGTGCTGCGCGGAGATACGGGCTACATTTGTGTTGTGACGGGCGCGCAAAATTCAAGCGCACGCTTTACGACTGCTCAGGCGTTGGTCGAATACGCTTTTGGCGCATACAAAACCGTTACCCTGTCAAAAACCGGGCAGATCCTTGTTGAGAACGTGCCTGTAAAAGGCGGGGCGGAAATGTTTGTAAG
>DLFZ01000112.1 GCA_002482435.1 Christensenella sp. UBA7707 | reverse complement strand
CCGCCATCCACCAGCTGGTTTAGGTTGCGATAAACGGTTGCAAGGCTGATGGTTGGGTTTTCCGCACGCACCAACGCATACAGTTCATCTGCCGTAGGGTGAATGTGATGGCGACGCAGCTGCGACATGAGTAGTTCCCGTTGCTTTGAATAAATCATTTATTTTCTCCAAAGAATAATAATTATTCTTCCCTTGTTATTGTTAAACAGAATCAACAATTTGTCAAGACGATATTTTAACTAGATTTTTATTATAACGGACGGAAAACCTTTTGACAAGAGTACAAAAAGAATTTTAGTTACAAAAAAAGTTAAAAAAGCATGCAATAAAGAATAAATGTAACCACATATATTCTGCGGTGAAAAAGCATATCCTCTTCAATTCTCTTTGCTGCGGAGGCGTGCATGGCAGGACGTCCGTTGCATTTCACAGGGTACTGCACTATAATAGGCTTTACAACGGAGGTGTTGTGATGATGGAAATATTTGAACAGGCCTCAAAAGCCGTTGAGGAACTTTTTGCAGTAGCCGACAATCTGAAAGAAGGCGATATCATCGTCGTTGGGTGTTCCACGAGCGAGGTTGCGGGCAAGCGTATCGGCACGGGGTCATCCGAGGAAATTGCGCATACGCTCATGGACGCCATCCTTCCCGCGGTCAAGCGTCGTGGGCTTTATTTGGCGGTGCAATGCTGCGAACACCTCAACCGTGCGCTCGTCGTGGAACGGCAATGCATGGAGCGCTACGATTTACAGCAGGTTTGGGTGCGACCGCAGCTTCACGCGGGCGGTGCAATGGCGATGCGTTCATACGAGCTGTTTGATGCGCCCGTCATGGTTGAGGATCTTCGCGGTTTGGCGCGCGCCGGTATCGACATTGGGGATACGCTCATCGGCATGCACCTAAGATGCGTGGTGGTTGACGTTCGGCCAAGCTGCCGCAAAATAGGCGAGGCAAACCTTGTGATGGCACGCACGCGCCCCAAATATGTAGGCGGTCCTCGCGCGATTTATGAGGAAAACGCACCGCGTTGATTGTCTGAATGATTTATAAGTAAAAAAAATACTTATTGCATTTTTTAACAAGCTCGCTTATAATAAAAAAGGTTATTCGAAATCTAAGGGTCTGTGGTTGCAAGTCGATGCCAGTCGCAGGCGAAACGATCCACATAAGCCGGCAAAATCGCCGGTGAACATGGTGCGGCTTAGATGTCAGTCCGGCCGGGGAGCCTTTCCCCGAGAGAAGTTGCAGTGGGCGGCCTATGGCCTAGTAGCGAAGCTTCCAGCCGGCGGGTGTGGGGTCAAAGACCAGGTCAGCCTTAATTTTGGAAACCAAAAAATTATTTTTCACAAGGGGATTTTCTCAAATGTTCGAAGACAAAGTGTTGGTGTGCAAGGATTGTGGTGCGGAATACGTTTTCTCCGCTGGCGAACAGGAGTTCTACGCGGAAAAAGGCTTCCAGAATGAGCCCATCCGCTGCAAGGCGTGCAGGAACAACCGCAAGAGCCAGCGCAATGGTGAGAGGGAAATGTACGACGCAGTTTGCGCGCAGTGCGGCGCCCCCACCAAGATCCCGTTCGTTCCCAAGAACGACAGGCCCATCTATTGCAGCGCCTGCTTCCAGAACCGCAAGGGGATGTAAGCAAGCAGACCAAACGACCGGTACCTAACCTTTCGGTGCCGGAAAACATTCGCCCCCCGTTATGGGGCTAATCCCCTTTGTTCCGCAGTGCGGATAAATCGGTGTATTAGAAAAGGCAATCAAAAAGCTCCGTTTTTCGGAGCTTTTTTGCGTTGCGCCGAATGGGCTGGAAAACCGGGCATGGCGACGGTTGAAGAGGAATGTGAATCATGGTATAATGGCTGCAAGCAGCCATTATACAGCTTATTTTTATGCGCGTGCGACCTTTGACCTTTCGGTCAAACGCACATGCGCGGATTCTACCATATTCGCTTTTCTACTATGGTAGAATAGCCTGCAAGCAGCCATCATACAGCTTATTTTTATGCGCGTGTGATTTTTTGGCCTTTCGGCCAAACGCACATGCGCAAACATACCATAGTCGCACCGCTTCTATGGTATATTTTATGGTACACACAGGTGATTGCGCCGCGCGCAAGAATGCAGCATAAAAAAGCAGGGAGGATCTTCAATGAAAATCACAGGCATACGGCTTGGGCTCATTTCCGTACCGCTTCGCGTGCCGTTCAAAACGGCGCTTCGCACGGTGGAAAGCGTGGAAGACGTGATCGTTGAGCTTCATACCGACTGCGGAAGCGTAGGTTACGGTGAGGCGCCGCCCACGGGCGTGATCACGGGGGATACCCAAGGCTCCATCCTCGGCGCGCTGCGCGACCACATCGGCAAGGTTTTAATCGGTCGCGACGTAGAAGATCTTGAAGGCGCGCTTCTGGCGCTCAATGCCTGCGTCGTCAAGAACACCAGCGCCAAGGCCGCCGCGGATATGGCGCTTTACGACCTGTACGGCAAGCTTTATAAACTGCCGGTTTATAAGCTTTTGGGCGGTGGAAAATCAAACATCGTTACGGACATTACCATCAGCGTCAACGACCCGGAGGAGATGACGCGGGATACCATAGACGCGATAAAGCGAGGTTACGACTGCTTAAAAATCAAAGTCGGTAAGGATGCCGCTATGGACCTTAAGCGCTTGATCGCTGTGCGCAAGGCGGCGGGGAAGGATGTTCTCATCCGCATCGATGCGAACCAAGGCTGGACGCCCAAGGAGGCCGTGCGTGTGCTGTCGCACATGGAGGATCAGGGGCTTGACATCGAATTTGTGGAGCAGCCCGTAAAGGCGCACGATTTTGAAGGACTCAAGTATGTAACCGAGCATGTGAGCATCCCTGTGCTGGCGGATGAAAGCGTGTTTTCTCCGGAGGATGCATTTACCATTATGCAAATGCGTGCCGCCGACCTTGTGAACATCAAGCTCATGAAATGCGGCGGTATTTACAACGCCTTAAAAATCGCCGCGGCGGCGGAGGTTTACGGTGTGGAATGTATGATCGGTTGTATGCTTGAAGCAAAGGTGAGCGTAACGGCGGCGGTTCATTTGGCCTGCGCCAAGCGCGTGATCACCAAGGTCGATCTCGATGGCCCGGTGCTTTGCAGCACCGACCCTGTTGAGGGTGGCGCGATTTTTAAAGAAAAAGACATTTCGCTTACCGATGCCCCGGGCCTCGGTATTACCGGCATCGCCGGCGTGCGCTACCTCGACGCATAAAGGCTGCGCTCCCGCAACAACAATTATATAAACATCATTACGAAAAAACGGCTGCCGCATTTTGTGCGGCAGCCGCAGTTTGTTTTGAAAAAAAGGAAGCTGAAGCAAGCCCGGCGGCGCTATACGCCAAAGAGATCCCCGCAGGAGAGAATGGTTCCGCTGCCGCCCACGCGCACCACTTTGGTTTCGCCGCGCCGCACAAGCGTGGTCAAAACCGAGGATGGCCGCTGCATGGCCTCGCCTTGAACGAAGCGGTTTACGGTATCAAACTCCACCAGCCCGTGGCGGTATAAGTAATAGGTGAGCGCTCCATTCGAGGTGCCGGTGGCGGCTTCCTCGTTGATGCCGTAAACGGGCGCAAAGTTGCGGCAATAGGCACAAACGCCGTCACTGCCGAGCGCAAACGCATGGATGCCCACCACGTTGTGCTTGAGCGAAAGCGCGGAGATCGCCTTAAAATCGGGGACAATGTCGTTTAAAACCTCGCGGTCGGTCACGGCAACCATAATATCGGGCAGTCCGGCGGATATGATTTCCGGCATCAACTTCATGGGCATGTCCATAGGGGTAATGCCAAGTGCGCCATAAAGCGCGCCTAAGTCGCGCGCGCCGATTTTCGAAAGGCTTACGGGAGAGGCCATGTCCATCCAAACGCTGTCGGCGAGTACGTCGACCTTAAGCATGCCGGCGTTTGTTTTTACGTCGCAGGTGCTGCCGGGTTTTACAATCCCCGCGTGCCGAAGCGCCGTAAAGGCGGCAATGGTCGCGTGCCCGCAAACGGAAACCTCGTTGACCGGGGTAAAGTAGCGGATGGAAAAAAAGTCGTCGTCATACTGCACAAAGGCGGTTTCGCTGTAACGAAGCTCTGCCGCAAGGTAGCGCATATAGCGGTCGGTAAGCGGCGAATCGGACAAAACAACGCCCGCAGGGTTGCCGCCGAACAGGGATTGTGAAAAAGCATCTACGATGTATAAACGCACGTCGTCACCTCGAAGCAAGTGATAGCATGGAAGCAATGTGAATATGGTATAAGTATAACGTTTCAGCAAATAGCCGGTGCGCATGGCATCCGCGAACCCCGTGCATAGGGCAGCATTCGCCAAAATACCTTTATGCCGCCTACAAAAAAGGAGACGAAGCGGCAAGAAAAATGCGCTTTGCTTATTATAGCATAATGTTTGTATGGTTGACACTAAAAATACGAGTGTTATAATATTTTGGGTTTGTAGCAACTAACTATACATGTTGTGTCATTCGGAGGCTCGTATGCAGAAGATGCAAAGAAAAACGCTCGCGGAACTTGCGGCAGGGGAAAAGGGCCATGTCTATTCGGTGGATGCTTCCGATGCGCGCATCAAGCGCCGGATCGTGGACATGGGAATTACGCCCGGTACGCAGATCGAAGTGGTGAAGCTTGCGCCCATGGGCGACCCCATCGAGCTTTCTCTGCGCAGCTACGAGCTCTCTCTTAGGCGTGACGACGCACTTCACATCACACTGATGAGCGAGAATGAACAAAGGGAGCTTCAAAAAAGGCTCATTCTCACAAAAAGGGAGCAGGAGCTTCGCGGGCGCGAGCTTTTGCACGAAATGAACCACAAAAGCAACCTTGACCGCAGCGAGCACGAGCGCGCCGCCATCCTAACGGAATTTATAATTGACCACGAAAGCTGCTGCGGGATGAAGGGTGCACCCTGTGCTGCAAAGCAGGCCGTAGACAACCAGCC
>DLFZ01000206.1 GCA_002482435.1 Christensenella sp. UBA7707 | reverse complement strand
AGTTCACGTTGTAGCCTCTGACAAACATAATGCGAAGCTCATCAATAATAGACAAAAGTGCTAGATGCTCAAAATATCTATTTATTCATATTAGAAATGAAAGCATTGGGTTTAACTGTTACTTGAACCCAAGCAGGTCTTAATCCACTTTTAATTGCGTTCTTTACAGATTTTATATTAGACCATGCACAACAGTAAAATGGCACAATTTCTCTCGATAAGATTTCCATAGCGAGTTTACTCGTCAAACAAGAAGCAATCCCTTGTTTTCTGTATTCAGGCAAAACATCGATACCTATCTGCCACATTGAATCACAATCGGCGGAGCAGCCTGCAAGCCCAACAAGTTTTTCATTATCAAATGCACCGACAGCTAATCTATCCAGATGCTTACGCTTCTCACACAGAGCATTGCTCCATTGCGGCAAATAATGATTTTCAAAGTCAGCCGGCTCTAAAACTCTTGTTTTATATTGGGACTCAAGACGCTTAATCACATTCATATCTGGCAAAAAATACTCAGCCATAAAGCAAACACTCATGTCAAACGGTTTAAGTTTATCTATCAGCACATGTAAGTTAGGCGTTTCAAAGCAATGCTCCATCTGGTACTTGTTAATATAGCCGCTTACAATTTCTGATAGCTCTTCTGAAACGGATGCAACGATGTTGTTGCCATATGAGGTTAAGTCACAAAGGAAGGGTAGCTCCAGATATTTTCTGGCATTTGGATTCTTATTTGAAATTACAATCTTATTTTCAGTAGATTTAAAGTCATCAGCATCACAATTGCTGTCAATTGCTGATTGCTGCATCGCAATATTTAGAATATCTTTATTTGTCATTAGACTATCCAAACCATACGTATCCTTTGCTCTTTGGCTGGTCCTTTTTTTCTTTATGCTGACGCAACGAAAGCAGAGTTCGGACGCAAGGAGCCACTTACGCTTCGCCTATCGTATGGCGTCTAGCGTCTTCTGCGTGTTTTCAAGAGCCTCCTCTGGCGTTTCCTTTCCGGCGATAGCGTTGAGCAAATGTACCCCCAGGGTATATTCAAAATCGCGCTGGTTGTAGTCGATATCCACAGGGGAAAGGATGGGTTTGCGGATACCAAGGCGTAGGCTGTCCTGCAATGCACCAAACCACGGGTAGGTATCTAGGATGTCGCGGTGTTCATACACTTGCTTGCAGGCGGAGCTTGCACCGAGCATCACAAGCTCGGGAGCGATCTCCTCGCAAGTGGCCCAGCGGATGAAAGTATAGGCTTCGTCGGGCTGGGGGGACTGTACACATACGCCCAATGAACCGCCGCCCAGTAGCGGATTGCCGCCGGGAATGGGCGCAAAACCGATTTCGATTCCGACGTTTGCGCTTTGTGCGCGCACAAAATTGGAGGCGTGGTTGGCGTAAAGGATGACTGTGGCGATATGCCCGTTCACAAAGCTCTCCGCAATTTCACTCCAGCTGTGCAGGGGCTTTTTGCTTGTATATGCGGCATAGGCAATGTAATCGCGCAGCGCGTTGAGCGCAGCGGAGGTGGTAAGGTTAAGACAGCCGTTGCGGCTGTAGGAAAGGCCGCCCGCTGCAAGAAGCCGCGGCAGGTAGTCACTTGAAACCGAGGTAGGGATTGCAGGGGCCAAACTTGCCCCGTAACGCGTGGGGGAATCGTGCCGCTGCGACTTTGTAAAGAAACGGCAGATGCGGTCAAAATCCGTGTAGGTAGAGGGAACCTCCAGGGAGCGCCCAGTTTCTTCGTAGAACGCCCGGATCTGGCCGACGTCCTCAAACAGCGAACGCTGGTAGAACAGCATCTGTACGCCGATGTCAAACGGCAGCGCATAGATTTTGCCGGCAATGATGGAAAAATCTGTTTTTAAATTCGGAAGAAATCGATTGAAAAGGCTTGCTGCACCGGTATCGATCCCACTCAGATTCCTAAAAATACGAGGGCCTAGGTAAGAGAGCGTGGAAGGGTCTAGACGGACGACATCCCAGACCTCGTCGGACGCTCTGACACGCCTGAACACCTCGTCCATCGAGCAGGCATGAAGCTCCACAGGTATGCCGGTACGCTTTGTAAAGCGCGGCAGCAGGCACCCAAGTGCTGTAATGGAAGGCGTTTCGTGCGCAAGCACGCGCAGCGGCTTTTTTTGAAGCACGGCAGGCGCACAAAACGGCTCGGAATGTCCTGAAAGGCCAAAAACTCGAGAGGAGGGGGAAAGCTGCGTTTCCACTTGGGCAAGAATTAAGACGGTTGCCTCGTGGCCAAGCATCCGGTAGTTGAGCAGGATGTTGTTGTAAAGCGGGTTGAGCGATGCCCTTAGCGAGGAAAGCGCAACAATGCGCGGTGCTGCAATACCGCTTTCCATATAGGCGCGCTGCACCTTATCAGCAAGCGTTTCGCTGGTGCATACCACAAAGCGCGGCGGAGCACTACACTGCAGGAGCCTGTGAACCGCGGGGGATTGTTCGCCGCGTGCGTTTTCATAAATGTTGTNNAAGAAATGTACCAAGCGCACTTCGGAAAGCCGCCTGCTCGCTGAAATGCGGCTCGCCCGTGATTACGCATACACTCTGTTCACCGTTCAAAAGGCTTGCGGTGAGTTTTGCAGCCTGTACCATATCAAAAGAATAGGAACAAAAGGACGCGCTGCGGCTTGGACGTTCCAAAAAAAGCAGGGGGACTTTGCGAGATACCACGCTTTGGTACTCGCGTTTATGGTTATCCAAACACGATACTGCAAGGATTGCACAAACCTTGAGCGCAAGCGCTTCGGAAATGGCGCGCCGTTCCACGTAAGGCAAATCATCCGTCAAAAACAAGCGGACCGAATAGTTGGCGTCCTCCGCACAGCGCAGAATGCCGGTATAAAGGTCTGCATAATGGCGTTCGGAAAGCGAGGGCAGAAATACAGCGAGCATACGCGTTGTACCGCGCCGCAAAAGGCTTGCTTTTTCGTCGATCGCATAGCCCATGGCGATAGCTGCCTGCTCCACGAGCCGTATCTTTTCATAGCTTACTCCGCCGCGCTTGTTTAAAACATTGGATACTGTACCGTGAGAAACGCCTGCGGCCTTGGCAATGTCCTTAATGGTCGGCATATCTACCTCAAATGGGAAAAGTTAGCAATCCAAATATCTTGATAAATTTACGATACAACATTTTGCGTTCGTTTACAAGCGAGGCACGTAGCTTTCTATCATAAAAAGAAAGATAATAATGACACGTTCCAAAAAATGATTGACACGTTCCAAATAGTGGCCTATAATAAAGCCATTCATAAACCAAGCCAATCCTGCGGTTCAAAACGTATTTCTTGTTTTTCACGAAGAGTTTCTGCCGAATCATCAAATGGCAGTTTCATCAGTAAGGAGTAAATCATACATGGACATCCGCGCGATCTTAATTGATTTTGACGGCACACTTTTGCAGCGGGATCAAATTTACGTTTCGTTTCGAAACATGCGCGCTTTGGAAGCGGCAATGGAAAAGGGTATTCATGTGATCCCTTCGACCGGCCGTGTGGAGGATATGTTTCCGCCTCAAATCGAAGCGATGAAGAAAATCCGTTACTGGGTGACATCCAACGGGGCACGCGTGGTAGATAAGCAGACGCGTGAGGTCATTTACCAGTCTCTTTTTACGCCGGAAGAGTCCGCGCGTATCTGCGAAATTTTCGAAGGACAAAATATATATTCCGAAATTTCGGCAAACGGGCTTATTTATATGGAAAATGAGGTGTGTGCACACCTCGAGCGTTATCCTGTACCGCCGCACCATGTGTGGTTTTTGGATCTCTCACGTCAGATCGTGCTGGATAAGCCCTCCGAGTTCTTCCTTGCCAACAACATTGGCATTGAAAAAGTAAACATTTACGGAGTGCCGGAGCATTCACAAAAACCCATCATCAATGCGCTGCTTGAAACGAGCATTGTAGATATCAGCGAGGGAGCGGGGCGCGACATACAGTTTTTCCCCAAACGGCTCGACCGTGCGCAGGCGCTCGACGCTCTGTTTGCGCGCTTGGGGCTTGCTTATGAAAACGTAATGACGCTTGGCGACAGCGCGCTCGACGCGCCTATCATTAAGCGTTCGGGGCTTGGCGTAGCGGTAGAAAATGCGCCTAACTGGGTTAAGGAACAGGCAACCTATGTGACTGCGCCGTTTTACGAAGATGGCGTTGCGCAGGCAATCGAGAAATTTTTGCTCTGATCCGGTGAGGAGAACATCATGAAAGAAACGTTATTCCCAAATTATAAAAATGTGAATAAGCGCATGCTGTGCATCGATTCGGACGGCTGTGTATTCGACACCATGGAAATCAAGCATAAGGAATGCTTTTGCCCTGCGACCATACACGTGTGGGGGCTGCAGCCCATTTCTAAATACGTGCGCGAAGCATGGGAATATTCCAACCTTTATTCCCGTGACCGGGGACGTTCGCGTTTTCACGAGATCCTGCTCGTGTTCGACCTTTTGAAGAAGCGCGAAGAGGTTAAGCAATACAATTTTGAGTTGCCCGATATCGAACCCCTTCGTCACTGGGTGAACACGGCACCACTACTTAACAACGAAGAGTTGGCAAAATTAACGGACAATCCGGTGATGAAGCGTGCTCTTGCATGGTCGTATGAAATGAATGAACGCGCAGCGCAGATGGTATACGGCATTCCGCCGTTTCCGGGCGTGAGGGAAAGCCTTGAGAGGCTGTCTACGGACGCGGATATCGTAATCGTTTCCGCCACACCGCGCGAAGCGCTGGAGCGCGAATGGCAGGAACATGATCTTATGAAATATGTTCGCCTTCTGTGCGCGCAAGAAGATGCCTCTAAGAAAGAATGCATCCACGCACTGAAAATCCACTATAGCCTTGAGAATGTGCTGATGGTTGGCGATGCGCCGGGAGATATGGAGGCCGCTAGGACAAACGACGTTTTGTTTTACCCCATCCGTCCGGGCGAGGAGATTGCATCCTGGCACACGTTCCATAACGAAGCTACAGATCGCTTTCTTACGGGAACTTACAAGGGCGAATATGAGGAAGCACAAATTCGCGCCTTCAACGCCTGCCTGCCCGATACGCCGCCGTGGATACATGCAAAATGATGATTGTAATTTGGCTATAGATGGCCAATAATCAAAACTATAAGGAGGAACACCCATGAAGAAGCTTTTGAGCGCGCTGCTTATCGTCGTGATGGCGCTGAGCCTTGTCGCGTGCAGCGGCCAAACCGAGCCTGCCGCAACCACCCCCCCTGCGGAGACCTCTCAGCCCGAGGCTACCCCTGTTGTTGAACCCACGGAAAACGCTGGTCCTGAACCCACGAAGTCGCTGGTGCTCTACACTTCCGCTGGTGCGAGCGAATATGAACTCATCGTCAGCTTGTTCAACGCAAAGTACCCCGATATTACGGTTGAAGTCGTAAGCGCGGGTACGGGTGAGCTTGCAAGCCGTATCACTGCCGAAAAGGACGCGCCTTATGGTGACGTACTCATGGGCGGCGGCGCCACCACCTTCTCCGCCATTGCAGAGATGCTCGAGCCTTATGTTTCTGAAAATACCGCAAGCCTTTTCCCGCAATTCGTGGCAGCGGACGGCCTCTATACGCCGTGCTATGTCAACGTCAATAGCATCATCTATAACAAGACGCTGCTAGCCAACCTCGGCGTAACTGTAGAAGGCTGGGAATCCCTCACCGACGAGCGCCTTAAGGGCAATATCTCATTTGCAAGCCCTGCGGATTCTTCTTCCGCGCTTGAAACCCTTATCAACATGCTGGCCGCTATGTCCACCGACGGCACCCTTGAAGGCGGCTGGGACTACGCGCAGAAGTTCTTTGAGAACCTCGACGGTAAGCTGGCCGCAAGTTCCTCTGATGCATATAAGAACGTAGTAGAAGGCGAATATGCCGTGGGTCTGTGCAATGAGGATAAGACCATTTCCTACATGAAAGCCGGCGCGGATGTGGGCGTTGTTTATGCAAAGGAAGGCATTACGCTTCGTACCTCCAACATCGGCGTGATTAAGGGCGGCGCAAACCTCTACAATGCAAGATTGTTTGTGGACTTTGTGACCTCGCTCGAATGCCAGACGGCTATGGAAGCCGAACTCAATGTTCGTCCGGCACGCAGTGACGTGGCTATGACCACCGAAGGCCGTGTTGCAACGGCGGATCTTATCACCCTCCCGTATCCCACAGATGTGGACTCTTCTGCGGTCAAAACCAAGTTCCAAGATGTTTGGACCAGCATTGGCTAAAAAGTATTTACAACAGTAACCTTACTCTGAATCAAAGCATCCGTGCGGCTTTAAGGCCGCGCGGATGCCTTGCCCGAATGGAGAGCAAAACTATGGCAGTATCAATTGGCATGCAAAATTTGATGAAGAAGTATGATGAAACCATCATTATACGGAACTTAACGGCGAACATTCAGCGCGGCGAGCTGTTTACACTGCTCGGTCCATCGGGCTGTGGCAAAACGACGCTTTTGCGTATGATTGCCGGCTTTAACTCAGTGGAACACGGAACGATTGCTTTTGATGATACGGTAATTAACAACATTCCCGTTCACAAGCGCAACTTTGGTATGGTGTTTCAAAACTACGCGATTTTTCCGAATATGACGGTGTACCGCAACATCGAGTACGGCTTGAAAAACAAAAAGCTTTCGAAGGCGGAGATCATGCAGCGCGTAGAAGAAATTATGGAAACCGTGCAGATCACGCCTTACAGGGATCGTTATCCTGATAAACTTTCGGGTGGCCAGCAGCAGCGCGTAGCGCTGGCGCGCGCCATTGTGGTGCGCCCGCAGGTGCTTTTGATGGATGAGCCCCTCAGTAACCTTGACGCTAAGCTGCGCATCGAAATGCGCGAGGCCATCCGTGAAATACAGAAAAAAATCGGTATCACAACCGTTTACGTAACGCACGACCAGGAGGAGGCGCTTGCCATTTCCGATCGGATTGCGGTCATGAACAAAGGCGACATTCAGCAGATTGATATTCCGGAACGCATCTATTCGCGCCCCTACAACACCTTTGTAGNNTCCAATCATCTTAACGCACAGGTGGGGGATGTACGTAACGGGCATGTAAGCATTTGCCTCAACGGCCTTTGCCTGGATATGGAGGGGGTAAAATCGGTTGAAAAAGGAGACGAGGTGCTCGTGTTTGTGCGCCCGGAGGAATTCATCTTTACACCCGAGGGGAAGGGCATGAAAGCCGTTGTAACCGTAAAGCGCTTCCTAGGTAAATACATCAATTACTTTGTGGATTTCGGCGACGGGGTGCCGGTAGAAGTAACGGCGGATACCAGCAGTGCAGAAAGGATTTATGAGGCGGGCGAATCCGTTTACCTTTCGGTCAACACGAGGCGAATTAACCTATTTGACCCCAAAACTGAAACAACCCTGATGGAGGGGGTGGAGAGCAATGTCCTTTAAAAAGGGTATCAAGATGGATTTTTGGGGCATTATCAGCCTGCTTTCCATCATCTTCTTTGGTTTGTTTCTGCTTGTGCCGGTCGGGCGCATGCTCGCGTATGCGTTTCAATCAGTGGACGGTGCGGGCTTCTCGTTCGATAACCTTATTAAGTTTTTTTCCCGACCCTATTATCTAAATGCCCTCAAAAACAGTGTTTGGGTTGTGCTTTGTGCAACGCTGCTCGTCATTGTGATAGGCGTTCCTCTTGCCTATCTTACTACCACTTATAAAATCCGATTCCGCCGCCTAGTGGATATTCTCATCGTCATCTCCATGCTGTCGCCACCGTTTTTGGGTGCGTATTCGTGGATTTTGATGCTTGGCAGAAGCGGCGACATCACTGAGTTCCTCCAGAAATTGTTCAATTTTGAGATGCCCAGCATCTACGGCTTTGGAGGCATCCTGTTTGTGTTCGTGCTCAAACTTTTCCCGTACATCTATATGTACACCAAGGGCGCGCTCAAAAAGGTAGATGCTTCGCTTGGCGAGGCAGCAGAAAGCCTTGGTTACCACGGTATAAAGAAGGTTTTCAAAGTGAGCCTTCCACTAGTGCTTCCCACCATTCTCGCGGGCGGCACCATCGTATTCCTTCGTGCGTTTGCGGATTACGGCACCCCGCGCCTTATCGGCGAAGGCTTTGCCACCATGCCGGTGCTCGTATACCAAGAATGGGTGAGCGAAACGGGCAACAATGCGTATTTTGCCTCCTCCGTGGCATTTATTATGATGGCGGTTGCGGCAATTGTGTTCATGCTCCAGAAATGGATTTCAAACCGCAAAAACTATACCATGAGCATGCTCAACCCGCCCAAGCCGAAAAAGCTCAAGGGTATCGGCAACGTGTTGGTACACGCTTTTGTTTACCTTCTCGTGCTTCTGGCAACGCTCCCGCAGATCTACATCATTATCATTTCGTTCCGCAACTCCAACGGC
>DLFZ01000209.1:7205-7902 GCA_002482435.1 Christensenella sp. UBA7707 | reverse complement strand
TGGCAGGAGAAGCCTCCTTCACATCCTTGAGCGTGGGGTTGATCTTGCCGAAGAATACCTTTTTTTGGAGAAGCAAAAAGTACGCAAGCGTTAAAACGCTCAAGCAAAGCGCCGCGATGGCAAGCCCTTTTGAAATTTGCCAAACGGCGATGATCACAAGAAGCTTGCTCCAAAAGCCCGAGAGCGGCGGAATGCCCGCCATGGACAAAAGCGCAATCACGGAGCTTGTGCTCGTAACGGGCATGCGCTCGCCCAAGCCTCCGAGTTTGTCCATATCGCGCGTGCCGGTTTGCTTGATGATGGCCGCCGCGTCCACGAACAGAAGCGACTTGAAGGTCGCGTGGTTGAAAAAGTGCAGCATCGCGCCGATGAGGCCGATCGCGGAACCCGTGGCCACGCCGAGCACGATGTAGCCGATTTGGCTCACGCTCGAAAACGCGAGCATGCGCTTGATGTCGGTTTGGCCAAGCGCGCCAAGCGCGCCTACAAGAATGGAAACGATGCCGAGGATCATCAGTACCTTGCCCATGGCAGCGTCGTTTTGGAACACGTCGCGGTAAACGCGCATCAAAGAGTATACGCCGGAAACCTTAATGACAACGCCCGCAAGCACAACCGAAACCGGCGAGGGTGCGCTCGAGTGCGCATCCGGCACCCATGTGTGAAACGGCACCACGCCCGATTTGATGCTGCCCGC
>DLFZ01000209.1:6844-7191 GCA_002482435.1 Christensenella sp. UBA7707 | reverse complement strand
GACTTGATGTACGCGCCAACGGTTTCAAAGCTCGCCCCGCCCGCCATGATGTACAAAAGCGCGATGGAAAGAAGCATCATTACCGTAGCGAGCGCGCTCATGAGGTAGTACTTAAACGCTCCCTCAAGCTCCTCGCGCTTTTTGTTGATGGCGATGAGGATGAACGAAGCGGCAGAGGTCACCTCAATGAACACATACAGCGTGAAAAGATCCTGCGACATGACGATGCCGTTCATGCCGACCATCAAAAGAAGCAACACGTTTGCAAACTGGAACACGCTGTGCTTCACAACTTCTTTTGTGAGAAGCGCCGTTACAAACAGGATAAGCCCGATGATCGCAAGCAC
>DLFZ01000209.1:0-6797 GCA_002482435.1 Christensenella sp. UBA7707 | reverse complement strand
AGCTGCGCGAGCGCCACAAGCATGGCCACGTAAAGCGCGTCCTTGGCCTTCAAAAGCTTATAGAGCACGTTGAGCGCCACGACCGCGAAAAGAGGAATCGCAACAAACAAAAGCGACACGTTTCTTCCTCCTACTTCCTAATTACAGAAACAGCACAAACAGAACCGTTAAAAGCACCATGCCGAACAAAACCCATCCGACATAGCGCGCCTGGTTTCCGTTGTGCGCTCGTTTGACCACGCTCGAAAGCGCGCTTGTAAGACGCGGTACCGCCACGTCGTAGAAACGGCTGATCGCGTCGTTTACAAAAAGCGACGCCTTGGCATATGCCTTAATCACGAACCCGCCCGTATAATACGGATCGAAATACTTCTTTTCGGCCATGCCATATACGGTGCGAAGCACGGGCGCGCTTTTAAAGTGGTCGGCGGATTGCGCCGCGCCGAACTTCTTCGCACCGTATGTGTGGCTGAGCGCCGCGAACGCGAGCACCACAACGGAGAGCACCGTGAGAAGCAGGTTTGTATGCGTGGAAAGCGTATCCGCCCCGGCGTAATCCACAAGCGTGGGCGCGACAAGCCCGGTTACGATGCTCTTATAGAATACGGCAAGCGCGAGGCTCAAAAGCGCAAGCGCGGCCACGGGAACGAGCATGATTGAGGGCGCTTCCTTCACGGAGCCTGTTTTTTCGCCTTTGCCGAAGAACACGGCGAAAAGCGCCTTCAAGAGCGCGGCCGCCACGAAGAACTGCGAAAGCAGCGCAACGATGTAGTAGATGCTGCCGCTTTGGCGAATCGCGTCGTAAGCAAGAGAACCGGCGAAGAAGCCGCCCGTGAGCGGGAAACCTACAACGCTCGCCGCGGCGAGCAAAAAGCCCACGGCGGTGACGGGCATTTTTTTTATTAGCCCGCCGAGCGCGGAAAGTTCCGTGGTGCCTGCTTGTTTTTCAACCGCCGCCGCCGCAAGGAACAAAAGGCCCTGACATACGGCGAAGTTGAGCAGGGTATACACGCCACCCACTGTACCCATGGCGCTTGCGGTGCCGATAGAAAGCAGCATCAAGCCCGCCTGGGAAATGGCAACGTAGGTAAGAAGACGCTTAAAGTCCTTCTGCACGATGGCGCTCATCGCCCCAAAAAGAAGCGTACATGCGCCAAGAACGATCACGAGGGTTTGCATGCCATTCGCGGACGAAAGGTCAAAAAATCCGGTGCAGACCCTTACGAGAAGGTATATGCCCAGTAGCTTTTCGAGCGCACCCGGCAAAAACGCAAGGAACGGAGCAGGCGCGTCATGCGAGGCGTCCGTCTGCCAGGTATGAAACGGCATTGCGCCAAGCTTTGCAAGGATGCCGATGATGAAAAACACGAAGCCCACGCCTGCCATACCGCTAAGAGGAAGGTTGGCGATTGCATCCATCGCAAGCGTATGCGCGGCGTGCTCCGTAAGGCCGATGCCAAACATCAAGCAAAGGTCGCCCGTGCCCGCGAGGATCACCGCCTTGACGGAGGTTTTGTAAGCGCCCTTCGAGCCGAGGCGAATCATGCCGAACAGCGTTGCGAGGATGCCCTGCCAGAAAAGGAGCATCACAAACAGGTTGTTTGCAAGGAGCGCGCCATTTACGAGCGTTACGGTAAAAAGCATGTACGAAAAAAGCTGCTTGGCATATTCCCGCTTCCAAGCGAACGAGGCGGTGAAAAGCGCGGTCAAAAAGCTTATAGCGCCCGCCGCTAACAGAAGGAAGCCGTTGAATTGATAAAGCCGGAAGGAGAAGTTGATTTCAAAACCGAGCCATTCATGCTCGAAAGCGCCCGCCGTGCCGTAAAGCGAGAAGCAGAGCACAAGGTTTGCAGCAAACCCCAAAAGCAGAAGCCCAACGTGAACCCCGTGCGCCTTTTTGGGCACAAGAAGCAGCAAGCCCCCGAACAGCGCGGGCAAAAAGATGGCCGCAAACAAAAGGGTGTTGAAAAGTGCGGTTTCGTTCATTGCAGTACCTCCGTCAGCTGCTTCACGATGGTGCCGACCATGGAAGCCGGAAAGTTCACCAAAAGCCCGCTCACAAGCGACAACGTCGCCATGAGGCCCACGGTGAACACCATAACGGGCGATCCCTCGGGGTGCGTGTGGACTTCAGCCTTTGGCTCACCGAGGAATACCTTTACAAACACGCGAAGCAAATAGATGAGCGTCATCATCGCGCCGATCACGAACACCGCCGCGATCCACGGCTGATCCGCTTGAAGCGCACCGTTGATGACCATATCCTTGCTGAAAAAGCCGCCGAAGGGCGGAACGCCCATGACGCTCAGCGCGCAAAGGAAAAAGGAAGCAGCGGTAACGGGCATGGTCTTTGAAAGCCCGCCAAGCTTTGTAATATCCTTGGTGTGGCAGGTATGCTCCACGATGCCCGCGCAAAGGAACAGCCCGCCCTTGGAGATACCGTGCATGAGGATGTAGAGGATGCCGCCTGCAACCGCAAGCTCGCTCCCAACAGAAAGCCCCAAAAGGATGAACGCGAGCTGGCTTACCGTGGAGTAAGCGATTACGCGCTTGATGTCGTTTTCCGCTATGGCCGCGCCCGCCGAGAGAAGCGCGCTCACCGCCGCGATCACGGGGATCGCCGTGTGCCAGAAGGCTTCCATTTCAAACGTTACAAGGAACAGCCGCGCAAACGCATAAACGCCGATCTTTACGAGCACCGCCGCGTGAAGGAGCGCCGTAACGGGCGTGGGCGCAATGCCCGCGTCCGCAATCCACGAATGCAGCGGCAGCGTTGCCGACTTGGAGAGGATACCGAACAGAATCAACGTGACCGCCACGTTTGAAACTTCCTTGCCGCGAAGGGCAAGAAGGTCTGTCGTGCCGTACTGGGCATAAATCACAAGGAAGCCCGCAAGCATCACAAGCGCGCCCGCGCCCGTGATGAGGAACGCCTTGTTGGCGCGCCTTACGTACTCGCGCTCGCGGAAGAAGCCGATGAGCCTCCAGCAGCAAAGCGCCGAGATCTCCCAGAAGAGGTACAAAAACACGAGGCTGGTGGTGAGCGTTATGCCCATCATCGCCCCGATGAACAGCACCACCATCAGGTAGAACTCATCCTGATGCTCGGCGTGCGCCATATAGCCGTAGGAATACAGCACGATAATAAGCCCGAGGAACGACGCCGTGACCGCCATGAAAAGCGCCAGCCCATCCGCATGGAACCCAAAGTTGAGCCCGAGCGGCAGCTGTACGTTAAACGAGTACGGCGTAGAGTTAAGCGCGGCGGGAATGCACAGCGCGCTCAAAACAAGCGGCGTAAGCACCAGCACAAACGCCAGAGCGTTACGAAGNNCGAAGCGCCTTGCTCACTTTGCCCGCAAGCGGCAAAAGAAATGAGCCGGCAAGCGGAGCGAATACGATGAGCGACAAGAGGGTAACGTTATTCATGATACCTTAGCTCCCAAATTGATATTGGGCCTTCCGCGAAAAAACACCAGGCGGACAGCAACCCGCCCGGCCTTCACGCAGCGCCGGAACTTGTTAAAAAATAAACAATTCTGTATTTTTATTTTTCCAGCCCTCCCTGTTTCGGCGCATCGTGCCGAAGCAGGTAAAATACATGTATACCGGCAGGACTATATCTGAAATTATATAGCGCGCATTCTAAAGCGTCAATGGTTGGACATGAGATATATTCCTATATTGTCTAGGAAAGTTTGTATTTTTATTCACAATCTCTTCGTGTACCCGCCGCACTTGCACGCGCCGAGGCAGGGGCTTATAATGGAGAAAAAGCGCCCTTTTGAGGGGTTTTGAAACCGCAAATGCCGGAGGCTTCATTTTGCACGAACTATCGCTCACCCGCCAGATCGTCCGCATCGTATGCGACGCCGCGAAGAAGGAACAAGCCCTTCGCGTTTTGAAGGTGAACCTCGCCGTGGGGGAGGATTCGGGCATCATGCCCGACTGCGTGCAAACTTATTACGACCTTCTTGCAAAAGGCACCGTAGCGGAGGGAGCCAAGCTCAACGCAATTACCGTGCGCACCACGCTTTTTTGCGAGAGTTGCCAAAACGAATTTGAACGCGCGCGTTTTTCGTTTTCCTGCCCCGTGTGTGGCGCGGAGGGCGTGCATACAGGCAAAGGGAGCGATTGCTTTGTGGAGAGCATGGAGCTTGAAACATAAGCATGGCTCACACCGTTAAAGAATAAGGAGCAACCATCACCGTACCATGGCGCATACCAACGACACTTTTCGGGTTGTTTTGCGTGTTTCGGGCATCGTGCAGGGCGTAGGCTTCCGCCCGTTTGTGGCGCGGCTCGCGCGAGAGCACGGGCTTTCCGGCTTTGTAAAAAACCAAAGCGGGCATGTACTCATCGAGCTTGTCGGCACGAAGGCCGCGCTTGAGGCGTTTCAAAGCGAGCTTGTTTCGTGCCGCCCGGCTGGCAGCTTTCTCGCGAACGTGGATGTGAAGCTTTCCCCTTGCGAATCGCCTGTAGACAATACCTTTGTGATTTTGCCAAGCGACGAAGGCGACGCGGGCACGGTAATGCCCTCCCCCGACATCGCCGTTTGCGCCGACTGCCTCAGCGAGCTTTTTACAAAAGGCGACCCGCGCTATGAAAACGCATTCATCAGCTGCACCAACTGCGGGCCGCGTTACAGCGTGATCAAAAAAATCCCCTATGACCGCTCTCGTACCTCGATGGATTTGTTCCCCATGTGTCCGCTTTGTGAAACGCAGTACAAGGAGCCGCTCGACCGCAGGTTTCACGCGCAGACCGTGTGCTGCAACCGCTGCGGCCCTACGCTTTTTTATACCGACCGAAGCGGCATGACTATAAAAGGAAGCGATGCTCTGAGCGCCGCCGCAGCCGCGCTCAAACAAGGCGCTATCGTAGCCATAAAGGGCATAGGCGGCTACCACCTTGCGTGCAGCCCCTACCGTGAGGAAAGTGTTTTGGCGCTTCGCGCGCTCAAGGGTCGCGAGCAAAAACCCTTTGCGGTGATGTTTCCCTCCCTCGAACACGCAAGCGATCACTGCGCCATAACCGAGTGCGAAGCGGAGCTTTTGCAAACGCCGCAGTGCCCCATCGTGCTTGTGAAACGAAAGCCTTCGCCCATCGCCAAAGCGGTGTACGGCAGCAGCCGCTTCATGGGCGCGTTTTTGCCCTATACCCCGCTTCACCACCTGCTTTTGAGGGAAACGGGCGCTTTGGTTCTCACCAGCGCCAACCCGAGCGGGCTCCCCATTCTAAAGGACGATGTGGAGATGCTTGCGTTTTTCAACGAAAACGATAAGCTTTTCGGCATTTTGTGGAACGACCGCGAAATCGTGCGGCGGCTTGACGATTCCGTGGTGGCGGTGGTTTGTGAAAAGCCACGGCTTATCCGCCGCGCGCGAGGCTACGTACCCTTCCCCACGGCACTTCATGGATTTGAAGATGGTTTCCCGTCGGTTTTGTGCACGGGCGCGCAGGAAAAAAGCGCGTTTTGCTTGGCGCAAAACGGTTTTGCGTATGTGAGCGCGGAAGCGGGCGCGCTCGATACCATAGAGGCGGTCACCGCTTACGAAAGCACGGTTTCGGACATGGAGCAGACGTTTCAAATCACGCCTGCGCTTGTCGCCTGCGACCTTCACCCGCTTTACGAGGCCACGCGTTACGCGAAAAATCGCGGCTTGCCGCTTATTTTTGTGCAGCATCATTTTGCGCACATCGCCTCGGTGATGGCGGAGCATGCGCTTGAAGGCAGCGTGCTTGGCGCGGCGTTTGACGGCACTGGCTACGGCACCGATGGCACGATTTGGGGCGGCGAGTTTGTTCTCGCAATAGACGGGCAGTTTACCCGCGTAGGACATTTAAAGCCCGTAACGCTTTTTTCTTCCGATGACTCCGTGCGGCAGGCTTGGAAGAGCGCGCTTTGCTACCTATTCGACGCGGGGCTTGTAGACGAAGCCCTTTCGCACCCCTACGGCGCGCACGCAACTATCATAAAGGCGGCGCTTGACGCGAAGGTGAACACCATCCCATCCTCCAGCATGGGGCGCGCGTTCGACGCGGTAAGCTCCATTTTGAGCGTCTGCCACGAATCGGACTACGACGGGCAGAGCGCCATCGAGCTTGAAAACGCGGCGGCGCAATATGTATGGGAAACAGGCCATGAACCTACCCCACTACCCTATACGCTTAAGGAAAGCGAAACAGGTCTTGTCGTCGACCTTTCCCCTGCGCTTCGGGCACTGTGCGAGGAAAAAGCGAAAGGCACGCCAAAGGAGGAGCTTTCGTACCGCTTCCACCTTACCGTGTGCGCGCTTACGCTCGCTATGTTTTTGGCGCTTCGCAACAAAACGGGCGTTGAAACCGTAGCGCTTTCGGGCGGCGTGTTTCAAAACAGGCTCCTCACAGAGCTTCTTGTACCGTGGCTGGAGCGGGAAGGTTTTTCTGTTTACCTCAACGAAGCGTACCCGGCGGGTGACGGCTGCATTCCGCTCGGCCAGGCGTACGCGGCGCTTGCATCTCTCAAAACAAAGGAGGAATAATCATGTGTATTGCAGTTGCGGGCATGGTTGTTGAAAAAGATGGAACCAAGGGTAAGGTGAACGTTCGCGGCAACCTTTTGAGCGCGGAGCTTTCCCTTGTGGACGCGAACGTGGGCGACTACGTGCTTTTGCATGCGGGCTGCGCCATTTCGCGCATACAAAAAAGCGAGGTCGAGGAGCTCGACGAGCTGTTCGGCCAGATGGAAGAATACGATGGATAAAGTGGAACTTCTCGCCGCCGTTGTGGTGAAAGATCTCGGCGTTCTCGCCGGC